>NZ_JBALMS010000187.1:0-3157 GCF_036962205.1 Bacillus sp. JJ664
ATGGACAATTGGTCGGAAACTAATATTTTCATTTATTCTAATATTAGTTATTATTTTAACGCTTAGCGCTTTTTCAATTACAAGTACATTTAGACTAAACAATAATACAAAAGAAGTAAGTGAAGAAGTTTTACCTAAGGTAGAGTTGATTGGTGAAATCAATTATATTGCAGAACACATTTTAAGTACGACTCAAAAGCATATGTTAAGTGATGATGAGTCATACAAAAGAAAATATGAGTATGAATTGGAAGGCCAGTATACTTTAATTGACAAGGCTTTCTCAGACTATAAAAAATTACTAAAAACAAAAAAAGAAAAAGCATTATTTGAAAAACTACATATTGAATGGAATGATTTTGTAGAAAAGAATGCAGAAATTCTTGAGTTAAGTAATAAGATGGATACAAAAAATGCTGTTTTGACGTCATTTAGTGGAACAGCATTATTTGATAAAATGCATACTGATTTGGATTCATTGATTAACATGCACCAAAAACAAGGTAAACAAATTAATGAAGACAGTGATAAAGAATTTACAAATGTTACTTACACAACTTTAATAAGTGTGATTGTTGCGTTTTTACTGACAATATTAATCGCGGTTGCGTTAATAAGAAGTATTAGAAAACCTTTAACGAAATTATCGACGCAAGTAAAGGAAGTTGCAGAGGGTAATCTTGTATTGGAGCCATTGGATATTAAAAATAAAGATGAAATTGGTGAATTAGCAAGTAATGTTAATACAATGACAGCTAATTTAAAAGAACTAATTGAAAGTGTTGTTTATAATTCACAATTAGTTGCTTCGACATCAGAGGAATTGTCTGCGAGTGCAGAAGAAACAAGTAGGGCTTCTGAGCAAATTACAAGCTCGATCATTAACATTGCAGAAGGTGCTGAACAACAAGAAAAAAGTAGTTTAGAAGCATTTACAGTTGTAAAAGAAATTTCAACAGGAATGGAACAGGCTGCTTCATCAATTCAAACAGTAGCGGAAAATTCGCTTTCTACTTCAGAAAAAGCAGTTTATGGAAATAAAGTATTAGTAAAAACAGTTAATCAGATGAATATGATTCATGATACCGTAAATAATACATCAAATATTGTTAATTCACTTGGCGAAAAGTCCGATGAGATTGGTAAAATTGTTACAATCATCACTGAAATTGCTGAGCAAACAAATTTATTAGCGTTAAATGCTGCTATCGAAGCTGCTAGAGCTGGCGAACAAGGTAAAGGATTTGCTGTTGTTGCAGATGAGGTTAAAAAACTAGCTGAACAATCTAGATCGGCAGCTGGACAAATTTCTGGTTTAGTAGGATTTATCCAAAATGAAGTCAAAAAAGTAATTACTTCAATGAATGAAGGCTCAAATGAAATTAAAAACGGTATTGACCTTGTTTCTGAATCTGGAGAAAACTTCAATCATATCGTTAAAATGATTGAAGAAGTGTCCGCACAAACTCAGGAAGTATCTGCTATATTCGAGCAAATTAATGCAAGCTCTCACAGTATCATTAATATAGTAGAAAGAACTTCAGAAATTTCAGCTGAGGCATCTGGACAGTCACAAAGTGTGGCAGCTGCAGCCGAACAACAAAACGCTTCAATGGAAGAAATGTCTGCATCAGCAGATATTCTAAGTAAAATGGCAGAAGAGTTACAAGATACAGTTAAAACCTTTAAAGTATAATAAACCTCAAAGTCACTCATTTTCAAATGGGTGACTTTTTTGTGTATGATTCAACGGATTTTTAATTTAATAGCTTTACGAAAAATAAAAGAGGGTCGATAATAAGAAGTGACTACGAAATAAACGGTGCTATAAACAATCAACTTTATAGAAAAAAAGTTTAATAAAAATAAAAAATAGAATCCACTTACACTAGGAGAATCATCTTGAAAAAATTACTTCTTATGAGCACATTGTTACTTTTTATCCTCATTTATATAAAAAAAGAATATTTCTCGAACGAACCAATTCCGAATCATGCAATACACAAAGAAAAAGAGATTCAAAAAGTACCAACTACTGAGCAAAAGCCTGAGAATGAAAAACCGATTGTATCAAAAGCAACGATTGGAGCAATTGGAGATATATTGATTCATAATGAAGTTTATGAAGACGCGAAACAAAAAGATGGTTCGTATAATTTTCATCAAATGTTCAAAGAAGTCAGAGCGACAATGCAAAAGCCGGATATTCTCGTTGCAAACCAAGAAACAATGATTGGTGGGGAAAAAATAGGGTTATCTACCTATCCAACATTTAATAGTCCATATGAAGTTGGTGATGCTTTAAAGGCTGCGGGTGTAGATGTTGTGACGCTTGCGAATAATCACTCACTTGATCGAGGAGAAGTTGCCATTAAAAGTGCAATATCTCATTGGGATCATATTCATATGCCCTATACCGGGGCTTATAAATCAAAAGCGGATCATGATAAAATTAGAACTTTAACAAAAAATAATATACGATTTGCATTTCTTTCATATACTTACGGGACAAATGGAATCCCAGTTCCCAAAGGGAAGGATTATTTAGTGAATTTGATTGATATGAAGAAAATTCGACAGGATGTTCAAAGAGCGGATGCAATATCAGATGTAGTTGTCGTCTCGATGCATTGGGGAAAAGAATATGAAAGATTACCAAATCAATTTCAGAAAGAATTAGCGAAGCAATTAGCGGATATTGGCGTTCAAATCGTAATTGGAAATCATACACATGTTTTACAACCACCAGCTTGGGTGACAGGTAAAACAGGTAATAAAGCTTTCGTATTATATTCTTTAGGAAACTTTTTATCAGCGCAGGATGAGTTATATGAACTAATTGGTGGGATCGCTTCAATTGATGTCGTGAAAACGAAGTATAAAGATGTAGAAAAAATAGAATTAACAAATCCAAGTTTTACGCCAACCTATAATTACTACTACAAAAATCAAAACTTTAAAATATTACCATTACAAAATATAAGTGAATCTTACCTTGTATACGGGGAAGGAAGATATAAGAACATCAAATCTCACATGAGAACTTATATAAAAGATTTACATTTTGTGGAGCCCGTTCATAATTAAAGGCTCTTTTCTAATAGATTGTTGCTTTTGGAATTGAATAATCAACTAACTCATTCTAAAATAGCAACAA
>NZ_JBALMS010000187.1:3222-10142 GCF_036962205.1 Bacillus sp. JJ664
TTTTCTTTTTTTATCGAATAAAACTCTATTATTCAAGCATTACTAAAGCAATCTTAAAAAAATAAAAAAATATTATCTTTTTTTGCAGGGTTATATAAAAATGCTTCGTCTAATGTTACGAAGAGGAAAAGAGGTGATACAAAATGGAGTCAGATGAGCAATTAGTGGAACGTATTTTAAACGGTAATCAACAACATTTTAGAGAACTAATTTTAAGGTACCAGTCTCGTGTGTTAGCAGTTGCCCTAAAAGTTACAAATAATCAAAAAGACGCAGAAGATATCTCGCAAGAAGTCTTTCTTCAATTGTATCGATCTCTTGGAAACTTTAACGGAGATTCTAGTTTTTCAACTTGGATTTATCGAATAACGATGAACAAAGCGATTGATTATAAACGAAAACAAGATAGGCAACTCGAACAAGAACCAGAAGATGTTATTTCATCATTACCTGAAACGAATCGTTTATCGCCAGAGGAAGCGTTATTAAAAAATCTTGATAAAGAACTAATTCATTCATATTTAATAGAATTGCCACCAGCTTATCGAGATGTATTAAAGTTATATTATTTTGATGAACTTTCATATAGTGAAATCTCAATGAAATTAAATGTTGCAGTGAAAACTGTTGAATCTCGTTTGTATCGAGCCAAACGTTTAATAAAAGACAAGCATAGAGGAGGGATCATTTGAAACACTTAACGACTGAACAACTTATTTCTTATCAATTAAAGGAGTTATCAAATAAAGAATCTCAACTTCTTGAACAGCATTTAGAAAGCTGCTCTGCATGTCAAAATAAATTAATCCTACTTGGCGAGCTTCATGAAGATTGGATGAACCCTATTAATTTAGAGCTTTCAAATGAGATGTTTGAAGAGATTATGATGAAAACTGAAAAAATGAATAAAGAAGTAATGAAATCAGAGCAACATTCAAAGCTACATCATAAAAAGCAGTCGAATTCTAAATTAGTACGACTAGTTCATTTATCTCTTGCTGCAGCGGCAACGTTTTTATTTTTCCATTTTCAATTAGAAAAACAAATTACTAAGTCTAATCAACAAGTCGTTCAAACAATAGAACAAACCTCTAATTTATTAGAAAAAAGTGAAAAAATGAATTTTAGCATACCAAAAATTTGGAAAGGAATGAGTAAATAATGGAAGAAAGAACTTTAAAAAAACGTAAAATGGGGGTTTATATTTTATCCTTTTTACCTGGACTAGGGCATTTTTATTTAGGACTAATGCAACGTGGATTGCAATTCATGCTGCTTTTATTTGGCGCTATTTTTATGACACATATGGTTGAGATGTTTGCATTCTTTATTCCAATTATTGTGTTTTATAGTTATTTTGATGCGCTTCAATATCATAGTAAATACCGTGAAAATGAAGAACTAATTGATGAGCCTGTTTTCAAACAAAATTTAATAAGAGTTAATAAAACTGTAATCGCATGGATCTTTATCGGTTTTGGTGGCTTATCATTATTAGAAAACTCAGCGGATTATTTACAACTTAGTATAGATTTTAATATTCTATATAAAATCATTGTGAGTGCAGTGTTTGTCATTATTGGGATTCGAATTTTAATTGGAAAACCTAAGGAGGAAATATGAAGAATTGGAAAGTTGGCTCTATAACTGCTGGAGTCTTATTAATAGCAATTGGGATCCTGTATTTTCTTCAGAATTTTATTTCTCTTCCATATACAAAACTAATACTTAACGCATGGCCAATTGCTTGTATATTATTAGGCATCGAGATATTAGTCTTCCATTTAATTAGAAAGGAAGATTCACTTAGATTTAGTTGGTTTAGTATCATATTATTAATTTGTGTTATGTTTGCTTCAATAGCATTTAATTTCGGTCATATTGTTATAAAGGAATTAGGAATAAATTTAAAATCTACAACTGTTGATATAAATGAAGAGCAAAACATTTCAAATGAAATAAATGAAATTATCATTGACGCCCCCGATGGTAAAGTGAATGTTCTTGGTACAAATTCACAAGTTTTAAAAGTTGAAGGTAGTATGAGAATTCCAACTACCGATAAAAAGGCTCCGAATAGTCAGCTTGGAGATTATTTCTCCATTAAAAAGCTGGGTAACAAATTATATGTAAAATGTGAAGAAGAAAAGTTTTCATTTATTACATTTAATGATTCAGAAACTAAATTAAACATAGAATTACCGAAAGAGATTAGTACAAAGATAAACGTTAGTAATGGTTCTATTGATTTACAAAATAAATCGAATAAAACAGAAGTAGAAATTGACGATGGGGAAATGAAGATAGAAGACGTTTCTGGTTACTTAATTGCGAATGCAAATAATGGATCAATTTCTGTACGTAATGTGGAGTTAAGTGAAAACAGTAAGATAACAGCAGATGATGGTGCTGTTGATATTGAAAACATAAAAGGAAAACTCGATGTAAAAGTTGCAAATGGATCAATCACAGTAAATAAAGCAAATGTAACAAAAGAGAGTCAAGTTACGACAGAGGATGGTAATATTTCAATAGTAAATATTGTTGGATCAATCGACATGACCTCGAGTCAAGGTACAGTTACGCTTAATCAAGCAAACTTAAAGGATCGTAGTAAGATTACAACTGAGGATGGAAGTATAGATATAGACGTTTTTATTGGTGAGCTTTTTGCGCAAACAAGCAATGGTTCGATTACAATAGATGAAGCTAATTTAATAGGTAATAGTCAGATTACTACAGAAGATGGAAATATTCAATTGAATATGAGGAAACAGCAAGATATAACAATAAAGGCTGAAAAAGAAGATGGTTCATTTGAAGGAAATATAGGTTGGCAATCAAATAAACAGGAAGAAGAAAATCGAAAACAAACAGTCACATTAGGCGAAGGTACGAATCAATTATTTTTAAAAACATCTAATGGAAATATAATTGTTAATAAATGATAGATTATTAGGTTTAAGATTCATAATACAAAATAAAACCCAAGCATTTGGCTTGGGTTTTATTTTTATTTGTTTAAAGCATCAATAATTGTTTTCGTATTCCATTCCATCATTTTATAATAAGTGTCGCCTTCCTCACCAGGTTTACCTAAAGAATCAGTAAATACTGTACCCACGATTGGCGCGCCAGTTTCTCTAGATACGGTTTCCATACTTCTTGGGTCAACACTTGTTTCAACAAACAGTACAGGTACTTTTTTAGCATTGATTAAATCCACTACATTTTTTATTTGGCTTGGTGTACCTTGACCTTCAGAGTTGATCTCCCAAATATATCCAGATTGTAAATTATATGCTTTACTAAAATATTTGAATGCACCTTCACTAGTAATGAGGAATCTTTTTTCCTCTGGAATTTTACTTAATGCTGTAATCGTTTCAGCATGAAGCTTTTCCAGCTTAGCAATATATTCATCTGCATTTGTTTGATAATAGTCTTTATTCTTCGGATCCTCTTTTATTAAACCATCTCGTATATTTTTGGCATAGATGATTCCATTTTGAATATCTAGCCATGCATGTGGATCAGTTTCACCTTCAAGTCCATTTGATTCTAAGTAAATGGGTGTTACGTTTTTACTAACCATATAAACTGGTGAGTTCTTATCAGATTTATTTGAGCTTTTTAAAAGTTTTTTAAACCATGAATTGCCTTCCTCTAAGTTTAACCCATTATAAAATACGATATCTGCATCAGTTGTTTTCATTAAATCCTTTGGAAGTGGATCATATTCATGAGGGTTTGATCCAACTGGGGCTAAACTATGAATTTCAATCTTGTCTCCACCAATATTTTTGACAATGTCATAAATAATGGAATAAGTAGTCACAACTTGTAGTTTTTTCTTATCGTTATTTGTGTCCTTTGAGCAAGCAGTAAATGCTAGAAGGAAAATAAGAAGTAGTGGTAATAAAAGTTTTTTAAATTTCAAGAATGAATCCTCCTTTGTGATTACTTATCCAAGGATAAATTTGTTTTATTTTTCCTTGCTTTCATTAGCTTCCAAATCAATCCTTGAGAAGGAGAGAAGAAGAATGCCATTGCAAATAAAAACGCTGCTACAAGTACAATTGTTGCACCAGATGCTAAATTGTAAGTAAAACTAAAGTAAAGGCCAATGACCGAACAAATGACACCGATTGAAGCTGATAAGTAAATCATGACCCATAGACGGTTTGTTAATAAATAGGCGGTAGCAGCTGGTGTAATTAACATCGCAACGACTAAGATGATGCCTACTGTTTGAAGTGATGCAACTGTAACTAATGTAAGTAGCACCATTAAACCATATTGAATCCATTTAATCGGTAGCCCATAACTTTGAGCCATTGTTGGATCAAATGTAGAAACAAGTAATTCCTTATAAAATAAGTAGACAAGACTAACGACAACGATCCCAATGCAGATTGTAATCCACATATCAGATGAACGAACCGATAGTACATTACCAAATAAAATGTGATACAGATCTGCACTACTCTTCATAAAAGTGACTAATATAATTCCAACAGCAAACACGGAAGTAAACATTATACCAATTGCCATATCATGTTTTATACGACTATTTTGACTTACAAATCCAATTCCAATCGCTGTTAGTAAACCAGTTGCAACGGCTCCGATAAAAAAGTTAAAACCTAGCATATAAGAAATTGCTACGCCCGGTAATACCGCATGAGAAATTGCATCTCCAATTAATGCCATCCCTCGTAGGACGATAAAACAACCAATAACACCACAAATAATCCCTACAATAACCGATGTGAGTAAAGCCTTTTGTAAGAAATCATATTGCATGACGGCTTCTATAAAATGTAATACACTCATGATAAACTTACCTTCGCCCTTTCTTTAACATAAAAAGTTTGATTAGAATAAGCTTTTGAAATGACTTCTGGATCAAGCACCTCATTTACAGTTCCATACTCTACAAGACTACGATTCAGTAATAATAAATCATCAAAATACTTTTCTGCTTTACTTAAATCATGGTGCACGACAATAATTGTTTTACCTGAATTTCTAAGTTCTTTTAAGATTTTGATAATTGTTTCTTCACTAGTCACATCAATTCCAACAAAGGGTTCATCTAAAAATAAGATGTCGGTATTTTGTGCTAATGCTCTCGCTAAGAATACTCGTTGCTGTTGACCACCTGAGAGCTCACCAATTTGACGATTTTTAAAACTTTCCATTCCAACTTTTTCTAAACATTCAGCAGCCCAATCTTTATCTTCTTTTTTAGGTTTCTTAAAAAATCCTAGATTAGGATAAGTGCCTAATAAAACAACATCTAATACTGTTATTGGAAAATCCCAATCAATATCGCTTCTTTGTGGGACATAAGCAACAAATTTTCTGAAATTGCGAATCGATTGTCCAAAAATGTTAATAACTCCAGTATCTCTAGGAATTAATTCAAGAATCGCTTTCATTAATGTAGATTTTCCAGCACCATTTGGACCGATAATCCCTACTAATTTTCCTTTTTCAACTTCAAAGGAAACATTTTGAATAACTTGATTTCCTTGGTAGGAAACGTAAAGGTCTTTTATTACTAATGCTTTATTCAATATTAAATCCCCCTTTTTTTACCTCGTCTATCTATTTTGCACTGGTGCAACTTTTTAAATAAAAAAATTTGTCCTCTTAAAAATGTTGATGATAAGAAGAATATATTCGGTTAAATGAAAAACATGTGTAAAAAGTTGCGTTAAGGAAACTTTTTTATGTTTAATGAAATTTTAATTGTTTTTTATGACATTGTAAAGCAATTAAATTCTATTTACTCAAATTTTTTAGTTTAATAGCTTAGGTTATTTCATGATAATCATATTTAAGCTTGAACCAGGTAATCATCATCTATTACAATTTATATAATTAGAAAATTTAAAATTAAAGAAAACTAATCATTTTTTAATCTATAAAGAATCATATGAAAATACATTTCAAATTGTGCTAAATGATTTTTTAAAACGAATCAGTTGCTTGAATTGATATTAGAATTTCTACATTAGGTAGTATTTAATAAATGACCAGATTAAAAATAAAGGAGAACGAATATTTGTATAGAGACAATAATTTAGTCATTCGGCCGATTATAGAAGAAGATTTAAAAAGGCTTTGGGAATTAATATATAAAGAAGCTTCACCTGAATGGAAAAAGTGGGACGCCCCATATTTCGAGCATAAGGTAAAAACATATAATGAATATTATTCAAAAAAAAATGAAGAGCTAAATCAAGACGCGAAATGGGCTATTCTAATTGATGGTATAGTAGTTGGTACTGTAAGTTATTATTGGGAGCATAAACCTTCCAATTGGCTAGAAATGGGAATCGGTATTTATGATTCAAATTTTTGGAGTGGTGGAGTAGGAACAAGAGCACTTCGACTATGGATCAATCACTTATTTGATACTATGCCTCTCGTTAGAGTAGGTTATACGACATGGTCTGGTAATCATCGAATGATGAAAGTCGGAGAAAAACTTGGAATGACCTTAGAAGCAAGATTACGAAAATGTAGGTATTACGAAGGGGAGTACTATGATTCTATTCGAATGGGAATTTTAAGAGAAGAGTGGGAAGAATTTATAAAAAAAGAGTCAACTCAGAGTTGACTCTTTTTACTGATTTTTAAGGCAAGTGTACCGATTTTATATGGGAAAGTTTCAAATGGACAATCTCACCACTAGCTACAAATAGTGTGATGATATTATTTTCGACTTTATTTACAAGACCAATTTTCATTGGGTCACTCCCACCATCAAATACAACAAGTTTTCCTTCTTCTTTTCTAAGCTGGTTTTCAAAAGAACGATGTAATGAAGTTTGAGAAGGATTAACTGGTAAACTTTCATTCGTAAGATTATATGGAATGACTCTATGATTATATGGTGTGATCCATTT
>NZ_JBALMS010000188.1:0-2302 GCF_036962205.1 Bacillus sp. JJ664
ACCATTTATACCAAGGCTAAATAATTCATTTGCTTATATGAGTATCAGTGATGGTATGTATCAAAAAGTTTATTATAAACGGATGAATGATTTTATCATTATGTTGTGTAATGTTATTTCATATAAAATGTCACATCTTCAACGTAGAAGTTTAAACATTTTTCAACGTTCGAAAGCCATTACGCCAATTAATCTTAAACTTATGCTAACATTATTTCCTCTTATGGAGGATGGATTAATAATCGATATAAGTGAAAGAGTTGAAAATAGAAAAGTAATTGAAATACCTATTTTCCGCGTTGATTTTTACTCTGGTGTAGATGAAGTTTTAGAAAATGTAGAAGAATATAAAGAAATAACAAATCACTTTGCAAACTTAACATACTCTAAAAAAGATGATGAGTGGAGCGTAGTTGAAGTATAAAAGAGGATTCCCTTGGAATCCTCTTTTTTATGCTATAAAATTGCGCTTAAGACAAATAGTAAATTGTAGAAAATGGAGACGACCACCGAAAAGAGACCAAATCCAATTGCAGTATATCCTAATGTTGAGTGACCTTTGGTAACAGTATATATTCCGAGAACTATACCGATTAAACCAAATAATACAGGCATTAAAAATAATGAAAATAGTGAAAAAAATAGAGCGGTATATCCAATAACTNNNNTATCACTATAGTAAATATTCCTAGTAGGATAGAATTCTGTACTGTATTCTTCATTATGATCATCCGAAAATGTATGATTTCGTTTATTCAATTTATTTTTTTTATGACGATACATAATTCCACTCCCTTCTTTTAAGCCTTACTGTTAGTATGCTTCTAAGCGGGTCTTTGATAAGTAGAAAGAATTACTAATTTGAGCTTCAAACGGTATTTTTGAATGGATGATTGCTAATATGAAAAAAGTGACAAATTATGCTATAATTTGGATATCGAAGAAGAGGTAATGGAGATGATTTAATGAGCAAGTCAGATTTAGAAATTGCATTTGAATCAAAAATGAAAAAAATATCGGATATTACAAAGGATTTAGATCTATTCGAAGATGATGTTGAAAATTACGGACATTATAAAGCAAAATTATCATTATCAGTATTAGAACGATTAAAAAATAATGATGATGGTAAGTTAATTTTAGTTACATCAATCAACCCGACACCAGCAGGAGAAGGAAAATCAACTGTAACTGTTGGATTAGCACAAGCTTTTCATAAAATTGGAAAAAAAGCGATTGTTGCATTACGTGAACCTTCATTAGGACCTACAATGGGTGTAAAAGGTGGGGCAACTGGAGGAGGATATTCTCAAGTTTTACCAATGGATGATATCAATTTACATTTTAATGGTGATATTCACGCAATCACTACAGCAAATAATGCACTGGCAGCTTTTATCGATAACCATATACAGCAAGGCAATGAACTTGAAATTGATGTGAGAAGAATTACTTGGAAGCGCGTTGTGGATTTAAACGATCGTGCACTAAGAAATATCATAATCGGCCTTGGTGGACCTACTGAAGGTGTGCCAAGAGAAGATGGATTTGATATAACTGTAGCTTCTGAAATAATGGCTGTTTTATGTTTAGCTTCTGATATTCAAGACCTTAAAGCTCGTCTAAAACGCATAGTTGTTGCTTATACTAATAAAAGAAAGCCAGTTACGGTTGGAGATTTGAATGTTCAAGGCGCATTAACATTACTGTTAAAAGACGCAATTAAACCAAATCTTGTCCAAACAATTGAACATACACCTGCAATTATTCATGGCGGACCTTTTGCAAATATAGCTCATGGATGCAATAGTGTAATCGCTACGAAAATGG
Organism: Bacillus sp. JJ664; assembly: GCF_036962205.1. Lineage (NCBI taxonomy): Bacteria > Bacillati > Bacillota > Bacilli > Caryophanales > Bacillaceae > Bacillus > Bacillus sp. JJ664. Next base: position 1,831 of record NZ_JBALMS010000188.1, read on the forward strand.
CATCAAAATTAGGTGATTATGTCATTACAGAAGCAGGTTTTGGAGCAGATTTAGGTGCGGAGAAATTTTTAAATATTAAAACAAGAGCGCTAGGTGTTACTCCTGATGCAGTTGTAATAGTTGCTACGATTAGAGCTTTAAAAATGCATGGCGGCGTACATAAAACTGAGCTTGCGAGTGAAAATGTTAATGCGATTAAAGATGGGATTTGTAATTTAGAAAAACATGTTGAAACGATTCAAAAATTTAACGTCCCTGTTGTTGTTGCTATTAATAAATTCATAACTGATTCCGAAGAAGAAATTAGTTTTATTCAACAGTGGGGAATGGAAAATAATATAGATGTTGTACTAACAGAAGTGTGGGAACACGGTGGATTAGGTGGGGTTTCACTTGCCGAAACACTTGTTTCGTTATTAAATAAACCGAAAGAGCCATTCAAGTATTTATACGATTTAAATGATTCAATTGA
>NZ_JBALMS010000188.1:2307-2530 GCF_036962205.1 Bacillus sp. JJ664
AAAAAACAAATTCAAGAATTTAATGAAAATGGATGGGGAAATCTTCCAATTTGTATGGCGAAGACTCAATATTCCTTATCAGATCAACCACAAGCAATAGGAAGACCATCTGGATTTAAGGTAGAAGTTAGAGAATTAAAAGCGTCTATTGGAGCTGGTTTTATTGTTGCTTTAACAGGAAATGTATTAACAATGCCAGGGCTACCAAAAAAACCTGCTGCAT
>NZ_JBALMS010000189.1:0-2401 GCF_036962205.1 Bacillus sp. JJ664
AATAAGTACTAGATAATGAAAAGAGGTATATTATGAATCATTTTTTGGGGATGCACATTCAACAAAATGACAAAAGGCCGTCTGCCAGTATTGTAAGAATGATCATTCAACGGATGAATGAAGATTCAACGGTAAATGCATATCGATGTATTTATGATTTTGAACATATGTTGCGAAATAATATTATTTTAAGTGCAAGAGCTATGTATCAAAGTAGAGTGAGGTTTGAAGTATTTGCAAGATCTCGATGTAATCCAAGATACTGGCATTTAATGAGAAACGGTGGATTCCTATTGAGGGAAGGTGTAAGACCTTCTGATGCGATTAAAGATATTTACTTTAACAGTCCATATTATGCATTTGAATGTGCAACGGGAATGGTCATTATCATTTACAATGCGGTCCTAAATCTTATAGGCGAATACTTATTTAATCAAAACTTTCAAAACATCTACTTATACGGCTGGCATGCTGATCCAGACCTCGGTATAAATTCACATTATGAGCGTTTTCTTCCTGGTGATATCGTATATTTTAATAATCCAGATTTTAATCCGTTAACCCCTGAGTGGAGAGGAGAAAATGCGGTTGTTTTAGGAGATGGTACGTATTTTGGACATGGTTTAGGAATATTAACAGCTGAACAAATAATTTATGTCCTAAATAAAATGAGAAGGCCAAGAGCATATCGGTCAGCCTACCTGACTAATTTAGTAACAAGACCGAATTTTAATCATTTGGCGGAATTAGCGAATTGGCAACGAGACTATTCAGTTAATAAAAATAAGAATATAGTTGCCCATTATAACGAAAGTTCGATTTCATTTGAACAATATAATGACTTGTTAAATAATTGTATAGTAAATTAAATGACTTTTAGATAAATAAGTTCTTTTTAGAAACAAACTCAAATTATTATTGGAATGGCTGGTAATATCATTCATAACTCACAAAAAACATTTTCAATATCTATTGGTATATAATTAACATCAACTAAATTCGGGATTTTTTCTCGAAAATCGTAACAAAAAGCTGTTCCTCCACCATCTGACCACTTCTTTTTAGTTTATTGAGTACCTATACAATTATCAAATTTCTTAATGAAACTTTCGCTTGCGTTAGTTACAAAAAAGATTTTTCTCTCATGAGGAAAATCTTTTTTTCTAGCGATTATTATTGAGAGGTTTTAGAATACTTAAAAATTAATAACTTCACTTTGACTCGAGAACTTTTGTTTCATTAGCTACTTCGACTTAGGTAGCCTATTTTTATGCTTACAGGCAATATAGTTCAATAAGAATATTAGAATTATTACAAAAATGTAATTCATACTAGGTCAAGTTAGTTTATTATTAAAGTAAAATCTAATATTTGGAGAAAAGACATTGGGAGAAAAACTAAGAGACTTTATTGATTATTTATTATTTAAGATTAGGGCTAAAAATAATGTAGGAACGACAACGTTTGCACAATTAAAAATTGAACCTGAATATACAAATATTGATTTAGAGAAGAAACAAGTAACTGGAGAAGTTAAATATAAAGAAAATACATACTTAACAGTTATTGTTGACCTTCAAAATAATACTACAAAAGTAAAAGGGAATTTACGTAGGATTTCTAAAATAATAAAACCATTTAAGAAGCGACACTATATTGAAATGATTGAATCTGAAGCTGAATTTTTAATTGATAAACCAATTACAAATACTAAGGAATAGTAAATATTTAAGATTTTACCATGTTGAACTAACGAAAAGCGCTAGTATCAATAAGTTTATTTAGGGGGCATTAATATGAGTGAAACGTCTCTAAAGTTAAATATTAATAACCAAGAATATATTGTTGAGGAGGAAAGGTGGTATATATTTGAATTTTAGTCTGGTTATGAACTTGGAAACTCTGAAAGTCCCTATTGTAAATGTCGGGTGATTGATAATTCACTTGCTCTTATTGATGATGACGGGAGTGTTCGTTTCTTTGTATTAGATGAAGAATCAAAAAAAGATTATCTTATTGCCGAAAATGAACTTCTTTCTATTTCAAATATTAAATAACCTTATTTAGCTAACTGGCGAGTTAGTTCAACAACGATGGCTGCTTCTATAGTCTATTTTTATGGAACTTACTGGGAGTTTAGGTTAAAATTCACTCTATTTAATTATTTTTATTTTACTAGTAAAGTTTGAATGAAATCTACTAAATAGATTTTTTTTGAAAATAAATAGTTTTAATATCCAAACCAGCTTGTCCAATTTTCATAATATAAAGTGTACGCAAAATTTATTTTGGAGGTGCATTTTATTGCCAGTACCACCAGGGCCACCGAGCCAAGGCTCAACAGGAATAACCGGACCACCTGGACCACCTGGACCACCTGGACCAACAGGAGTAACAGGAG
>NZ_JBALMS010000190.1:0-1974 GCF_036962205.1 Bacillus sp. JJ664
TAATATGATTATTTGTGTATTTTTACTAACAATTTCTCTAGATTCCAGAATAGTATTTAAATATAACAAAAAATAATACCTGACCTTCTAATGAGGTGAATACATGTCTATTCCTATAAATGCATCAACAATTCAGATTGTTCCTTGGACAAGCTCTGACCTTCATCTACTCTATAGATTAAATACTCCTAATATGACGAAATATCTCGGTGGAACTGAAACATATCAGCAGATTAAAGCGCGGCACAATATATATCTTCAAATAGCTGCACAAAAAAAAGGCCAAATGTTTACCATTATGATCCAACCGCTTCAATTGAAAGTTGGATGTGTTGGTTATTGGGAAAAAGTTTGGCAAAACGAAACTGTATATGAAATGGGATGGAATGTTCTCCCAGAATATCAAGGTAATGGAATTGCCACTTTAGCAGTTGAAAAAGCAATATCACTCCTTACGCGCAATTCAAAATATCGATATTTACATGCATTTCCGTCAATACACAATTTAGCATCTAATGCAGTTTGTCGTAAGCTCCACTTCTATTGCATTGGTCAATGTGACTTTGAATATCCAATTGGAAGCTGGATGAAAAGTAATAACTGGAGATATAATCTGAAATAAATGTAATTGTTGTATGTATAAGCAAAAAGAAGTTAATTCAAAAAATAAATTAACTTCTTTTTAATACTGCTCATTTTATTTCTGGCAAATCAGTTTTCCATGGACCATTTTCAATAATGATCGCATCAGTTATTTGAAGTTCTAATTTTTTCGTGTTTAGATTCTTCATATTAATTGAATATGTTTGAGGCTTATATTGATTATTAACATTTTCAATTGTTGATACAATCGAATTAGTTTTATTCAACTCGGGATTAACATGTTGTAAATACAAAGCAGAATACCAACTATCCTTCGTTAAGTCTTGGTTTGGCGTAATAATCTCAATCGTAGCTTTTTCAAATTCGGACCATTTTACAATCATTCCCTCTACTTTAATATCTGTATTTGGTAATTGAAATGCTGGTAACTTGATTTCTTCACCTTTTGTTTTTGGAATGGGAATCGTCCAATTTAACTGGTTGTATGAAATCATTTTAGAAATTGCTGGAGTGATCAGCGTTAATTTGTTTTTATCTTTGAGATTACCTAAATCCGCAATATATTTATATCTTAGAATTGAACCACTTTCATGACTTTTTAATAGACTTTTATTTCCTTTTGAATCAATTAAATAAGGTTCGAATCGCTTCATGCTAAATGGAGTAAAATCTCCTGTTTGTATATAATTTACTAGTAAGTTATTCTTTTCTTTTCTCACCATTGTATTTAGTTTGATATTTTTAATTTCATTACTTTTACTTGGTAAAAAAACTTTATCAACCTCTTTTAGTTGTAAAGTAAAGGTTTTTTCTCCAACGACAAACTGTACTTTACCTTTATTTGGGAATTCCAACTTAGATATAGTATCTTTTAACATCAGTTCTTCTGTGACCAAACCTGTTGAATCAACACCTTTTCCATCAAGTTTTAACTCATACTTTTTTGAGTTTACTTTTAAATAGACAGGTACAGTATCCCAATACTTAGAGAATTTTTCTAAACCACCATAATGTTCAACATTTATGTTAGTTTGATACTCATACTCAATTTCAAAATATGGTATGTCATTATTAAATGCCAAGTTATTGATTTTGAAGTTTTTATGATCTCCAATATATGAATCAAACTCATAAATAGGACTATCCACTTTATGATCAAATGGTTTATTAAACATCGGTAAATAAGAGAAATACTCACTTGCCCATGCACGAATAGTATCTTTTTGAAATGAAATCGTGCTGACCAATAAAATAGCCGCTGCTGCTAAAAGCAACATTTTACGTTTAATTTTATCAGGTCTTTTTTGTTTAACGTTTATTCTATTCATAACTTTATTTTCAATGTTTACTAATGTTTTATCATCTACATCA
>NZ_JBALMS010000191.1:0-2451 GCF_036962205.1 Bacillus sp. JJ664
CTTTGGTGTTATACAACTAAAGCTCCAGTTAGTTCAACAACGTTCAATAGTATGTAATCCTTGTTCCTTAGCATATTCGTTTATTTGTCCGATAAATTTGTCTCTATAAATTGCAGTAGAACTTGGAATAGTTCTAGGAGTATCAACGGTTGGAAAAGTATATTCAGGAAAAATAATAAAATTATTTAAATCCATTTTTTTTATGATATACTCATTGCACTCGTACTCGCCATTCCTGATATGGTCATTTGTTATAAAATAAATTATTCCTTCATAAAAATCCTGATAAGTAATTTCAGTTTCTAAAAAACCTTCAATGACACTATCCACTTATAAATCAAACTCCTTAATTTACTAGTTGTATTCATGTCCTAATTTTATCATTTCTTAAACAACTAAACTTTCATTTACTTCAATAAAAAAACGAGTTGCAAGCAACTCGCGATCTTCAACTAACACGCCAGTTAGTTGAACAAGATTATTCGTTATATACATAGCTCATTTTACTACTGTCTTCACTTAAGGGGTTTAATCTTTGTCAATTCTTCTTCAATTCCGTTCATAATATCAAACGCTCCTGCTGACTTATTTGAGCATACTACAACTTTGAAAGATGAGTTGGGAAAATAAGCAGAATGAAAGCTAACTCCAGGATCATAGCCCATTACATGGTACTTAGTGATACTCTTTTCATTTTTCTTAATCCATATACCATAACCATAAAAACTACCTTCTTTAACTTGGGTGTGAGCTGTTAATAACTGATTGGTAAATGCCACCTTTAATAGTTTGTAGTTCATAAGGGCATCCCATAATTTCATCATATCATTAGCTGTAACATATGCTCCACCATCCGGTCCACCTTTAGCTGGTAATGAATAGATATTTGTTTTCCATGTACCATCTGAATTATCAATATAACCTAATGCTGTCCTTTCAGGAAGAGAATCAAACTCAAAGTACCCTGAATCCATCATGCCAGCTATATTAAAGATATGTGCATCAATGTAGTCAGTAAAGGAAACCCCACTTAATTGTTCTACAACTAAACCTAGCAATATATAACCTGCATTATTATAGTGAAACCGCTCTCCCAATTTTGATTTCATATGCTCATTTTGAAAAAGTGGTAAAAAGTCTCTCGAACGCCTAATGTGATACATAGGGTGGTTGATCCATAGTTCCTCAAAATCATCCATGACTTCTTCATCAAAATAATCAGGTATTCCAGAAGTATGCGTCAGTAAATGATGGATGGTTATCCTTTCATCCCAATTCGGAAAATTTATATCAAGACATTCAATTAAAGTAGAATCAAACGAAAGTTTTCCTTTTTCCACAAGCTGACATATTGCTATTGAAGTAAAGAGCTTACATCCCGAGGCTATGCCATATCTGGTCGATGTCAGGTTTTTTAAACATTCGGATCGATTGGCATAACCAAAGCTTAAATCTAATAAAATTCTTTCATCATCTTTCACGAATGCTGTACCTGAAAAATGATTATTATTTTGGATATTTGATATTCTTTGTGAAATATTTATGTTCATTTTCATCTAATTCCTTTAAGTTTTTTGTTTTATTAATGGTATTAATTTCCACTTTCATAATTACTATATTCCACAATAAATGATAGAAACCTTTTTAATTCACCAATGCTGCCAATTACTTGCTTCAATAAAAAAGAAAAGCCAAGGGCTTTTCTCACTCTTCAACTAACGCGCCAGTTAGTTACATAAGATTATAGTAATTATGATTTTGTTATTGTGCCTTGGTGGAAAAACATTTGCCATCTACCATCGATAAATTTCCAAATTGAACTACGCAAAGTATTCTGCATTCTGGTTTCATCTTTTATATAATAAGTCGCCAACACTGTATCTTCTGATAAAGGATATATTTCAAACTCAGAAAGTGTCATTTTCAATACACTAAGGCCATCATCACCAACAAAATCCTTTTTATACCAAACATTCCCCGAACTTCCAAATTCAAAAAAATTGTCTGCAAGTAACTTGTCTACTTCTACTGGTTTTGTCCGAGTTTCAGGCGCTATCAACTGTTGCTCTAACTCTTGTAAATGCTTTTTCAATTCTAATTGATTATTCATGCTATCCCTCCGTAAATCAAAATTCCATATGCTTTAATAAATCCCTTCTTCTACTAACCTTCTATTTACCATAATAAAAAAAGATATTTGCGACTCGTGATCTAGTTCAATTAATGCATGCGTTAGTTCAATTAAAAGTTTATTTTAATTGAAATGACCGAATTATAAAGAAGGCTAATGTAGTTAAAAGGAAAAATAAAAATAAAAATAGTGGGAATTCCCATATTCCTAGTAAACTATTTTCCCCATATGCAACAATTACATCATTCAAGCTACCATAGGAAAAAAATAAAAGCATTTCATTTTTTAAAAAGTTTATCATTAATGAAGAATTTTTATAT
>NZ_JBALMS010000192.1:0-6332 GCF_036962205.1 Bacillus sp. JJ664
TTTAAAAAAATCATTTGGTGCGTTAGAAGTTTTAAAAGATATTAGTATTACGATCAAACATAAAGAGGTTGTCGTTGTCATCGGGCCTTCTGGTTCTGGTAAATCAACATTTCTACGATGTTTAAATATGTTAGAGACAATTACTGATGGTAGTGTGTTAATTGAAGGTGTTGATATTACGGATAAGAAAACGAACATTAATCATATTCGTACAGAAGTTGGCATGGTTTTTCAACACTTTAATTTGTTTCCTCATCTTACAGTATTAGAAAACATTATGTTAGCACCAACAAAGGTTCGTCATTCTTCAAAGGAAGCTGCAAAAGAAAAAGCTTTAGAACTATTGAAGAAAGTTGGACTAGCAGATAAAGCAAGCAACTATCCAGATTCATTATCAGGTGGTCAAAAACAGCGTGTAGCGATTGCAAGAGCTCTTGCTATGGAACCAAAAATTATGTTATTTGATGAACCTACTTCAGCTCTTGATCCAGAAATGGTTGGTGAAGTATTAGAGGTAATGAAGCAGCTAGCAAAAGAAGGTATGACGATGGTCATCGTTACGCATGAAATGGGATTCGCTCGTGAAGTCGGCGATCGTGTCATTTTTATGGATCAAGGCTATATTGTTGAAGAAAATGAACCAGTACAAATTTTCGACTTTCCAAAACATGAACGTACGAAGAGTTTCCTAAGTAAAGTTTTATAAGGTTAAAAGATTATTAGTTTAAGGGAGGCCACATTAGGGGTCTTCTTTTTTTGTGCCGTTAAAGAAAGTACATTTTGAATAGTATTTTAACGGGAGCTTTTCCTTCATGATCATAAATTTACTAGAATCGAATTATCATAAAATCTCTTTTTCTAACTTATATTAAAGGAAGAGTATTTGAAACAAGACTTTGTATCTGCGGTCATTAGAAGGAGTGTAACAGATCTGTTTTTAATTCAAATTTTCTATATAGGAGTAGATTCTATTGAAGCTTCCACAATCTGTCGTTTTAAATGAGATTGGACCAAGATTACAATTACAAAGTAACCTAAATTTATCAAATGAACAAAAACTAAATTGGATTCATTTGCTTGCCGAAAGTGGTGTACTTAATATCGAAGTGTCTTCCTTTGTAAGGACAAATCAAAAAAAAGATTTCAATCATGCAGCGGAATTAGTTTTAAAGCTAAAAAAGAAAGAAAGCTGTCAATATAGCGTCTTAGTACCGAATAAACGCGGATTGACAAGAGCTTTTGTTGTTGATGCTGATCAAGTAAATTTATTTATCTCTAGTAGTGAAACTTATAATCATTTTACGAAAGAAGCTACTATTCAACAGACTGTTCAAGAAATTAAGAAAATGGTAAGTGAGTGTAATGATAATGGAAAAAACACTAGAGTCTATATTACATCCGTATTTGGTTGTCCATTTGAAGGGAGTATTAGTATTCAAAAAACAATCAAATTAGCGAATCAATTTTTAGACATTGGTATTGATGAAATCTCCTTTGTAGATTCCGTTGGTAAGGCCACTCCTCCACAAATTCAACTATTCTTAGAAGATTTATTGAAAACAGTCCCAACAGATCGTTGTTCAATGCAGTTTTATAATACTTACGGTCGTGCAATTTCAAATGTGTATACATCTTTAGATTATGGAATTCATCGATTCGATTCGTCAAATGGAGGTTATGGTGGACTATTTCCTTCAAACGAAAAAAATCAGATGGTCGCAACCGAGGATATTTTATCATTATTAACTCAACTAGGGATTTATACGTCAATTGATGAACAAAGACTTCAAGATGCTACTCAGTACATCGTGAACGAATTAACAGTAGATCCAACTAGTAAACTATTTTCAGTAATGAAAACCAAAAAGCATCTTTAATACTTTGTCTATATACAGAAGCATCTAAAATGATGCTTTTTTTTAAGGAATTTAATCGTTAATATGTGTACAAAATAACTGAGTTTTGGACAAGATTACTAAATTTTAGCATATACTTTACTAGTTTAGTTGAAAGGGGAAACGTAAATGTCTAGTATTGAAGCATTTATCTTAGGAATTATCCAAGGACTAACTGAATTTCTTCCAATCAGTAGTACAGGTCATTTGTATATTGGGCGGCATTTATTTGGACTTGATGAAGCGGGGTTATTATTAGATACACTTATGCATATAGGTACTTTATTAGCAGTGTTTGTATTTTATCAAAATGAATGGAAGCAGTTAATTAAAAAGCCATTTTCTAAATTAACATTATTGTTAGTTGTCGGCACATTACCCGCTGTGGTAGTTGGTTTATTATTTAAAGACTTCTTTGACGCAATTTCGGTTTCTGGAAAAACGATAGGCTGGGAATTTATTTTTACTGGCATTATTTTGTTTATAGCAGATAAAAAACGAAAGGGTACAAAGTCGATGGAAGAGTTAACTTGGAAAGATGCGTTATTTATCGGTTCATTCCAAGCACTTGCCATTTTTCCAGCAGTATCACGCTCTGGACTAACAATTGCCGCAGCATTATTCAAAGGGATGGAGCGGAAAAGTGCAGCATATTTTTCGTTTTTACTTTCAACTCCTGCGATTCTTGGTGGCATCATTTTACAAGGTAAAGATTTAATAGGGGGCAAGGTAGAGCAAATATCATTTTTCCCACTTTTTATTGGAACCTTAGCATCAGCATTATTTGGCTATCTAGCAATTAATTGGATGATCAACTTATTAAAGAAACAATCACTTAATGTATTTGGTTATTATGTTGTCATCCTAGGGGTTAGTATCGTGATTCTCCAATATTTACATGTGTTTTAATTAAGTTCATTTTTTAATTGAACAAACTCAGATACATGATGACGAATATAATGACTGATAGACCGCGTTGTAAAATGTGATAGCTTTTGAAATGTAGAAAATGAAGATACGACCATAGATTGCAATTCAAAATCATTTTTTAAAATTGAAAGTGAAGGATTTTCACCATCCATTTCCCGTAATTGTAAATGAGAGATAAACCGCTCTATATGGTCAATCATTGCTTGAGCATGAAAGAATAGTAATGACTTCTTAAGCTCAGGCCATGCATTTCTATACATTAATAAATGTGCTGTCCACCAGTAATACTCTTCTTTAGAATTTAATGCATGTTTAAAATAAACGGTATACATAAATAATGCTTGTTGACCTTTGGAGAGACTTTTATAGTAAGTCTCTATAAAGTCTATTCCTTTAGATTGTTTATAAGCGTGTATAGCAGGTTCTATACAAGCCCAACATAAATCAGCATCATTTAAAGAATTTATTTCCACTTTTGATAACGTAACGAACATGAAACCACACTCCTCAAGTATATATTGTACTGTATATATAGCTATGGAATGATATGATTTTCTTACATACGTCTAAATTGAGTTTTTTAAAGTAGAAAAAGATGCTTAGAGCACATAACCTCTAAGCATCTTTTTTCATTTATAATTTCTTCACTTTTTCCTCTTGACCAGTCAATGCATTTACGTAAATATCATATGTATCATCAGCTAAAGTACCAATAAATTCATAGCATAGTACTTCTTTATTGAGATTGTTTAAAAGGATGGCTAATCTTTCCTCTTGTACTTTTACATTAGGATTAACTTTTTTGCGAGCCTGCTCTTTCGTTAATTTAGGAGTAGGTATGTTGCGTTTATGGTTTGAAATTACGTAAGATTTCGCATTGAAGCCAATAACTTTTCCATTATCTAACGCAACTTTTAGTTGAATAGATTCAGGATATATACGAACATCATTTACAGTTTTAACAAATTGAAATACGCCAATTGTATCGTATTGAGTGCTATCGTATATTTCCATATCCGTATATTTTTGTTTTTTTAAGTAATTTGCGCCACTTTTCCCAGCATCTTCAAGACTAATTTGCTGCTTTTTAATATCTCTATTCGTAATAAAAAATAATGGGTGACCACCAGTTTCGGTTATTTCCATATAAGAATCAGCCTTTGGATTTTTATGTTCCATTGAAACAGAGTAGAATGGCTCACTACTACCATCTAAACTCTTATTTACAGCTATATCTTTATAATTTTTAATAGGGAAGTAAGATTTAGCGATTTTTTTTGCTTCACTTTCTGAAATTTTCTCACCTTTCAGCTTCTTTAACTCTTTTGATTGCTCAGGTCCAGTAGTAAAGGTCGGTCCAAAATCTTGATCTACTGTAGCTTTTGTTTGCTCAACATGTTTAAATCCATTGATAATCACGTTATCTCTTGGCGCTTCTTTTTGAGCGGAAACAGTCTGTACATCAATCCAACTTAGGTTTTTATCAATAATTTCCGACTGAACATTACGAAGCCCATTTTGAACACTTTCTGATTTTTTATAAATGGCTTTAAGCGTGTCGTATTCTTCATCAGTTAAAGGTTCTTTTTCTAGGTCGCGTACAGCTGTTCTGTAACTGAAATTTGCTAATTTCGTTAAAAAAGCTTGCGTTTTATCAAAAGGTAAAAATTTCAATGGTAGTTGTGCGATGTCTGATTTAGATTCAATTGATAATCTCCATACATCTGCAAGAGCAGGGGATAGGGATGCCCTAGAGTTCATCGCAAGAGTTGCGCCAATTTTATCATGTAATAAATCAACATCATATGTTAATTCATTATAAGCCCTTTGATAACTATTTTCTGCTTGATTATTCATTTCTTGGAGATCACGATGTTTTGTATATCCCCAATAGCCTGTACCAATTAAGGCGACAGACAAAGCTCCAATTATGATAGCGTTTTTCATACATACACCTCAATTTAGTTTATTTGCAAAAAATATGTTCACCAATCGTTAAGATTTTAGGACGTTTACGAATCCATTTATTTGTTGCAGTTTTAGGATTATAGTAATAAATACATCCAGTCGTTGGATCCCAGCCATTGATTGCATCAAGTACAGCTTTTTTAGCGTTGGCATTTGGCGTTAAGTTAATTTGGCCGTCTGCAACAGCTGTAAATGCACCAGGTTGATAAATGATCCCTGAAATTGAATTTGGAAAAGAAGAACTGCTTAAGCGATTTAATATAACCGCTGCGACTGCGACTTGACCGATATATGGTTCGCCACGAGATTCACCGTATACAGCATTTGCCATCAGTTTAATATCATTGTTCGTATAACCATTCGGTGCGTTTTCTACTTGTTTCTTATTATTATTTTTATTTGAGCTATTACTTGTTTTCGTTATTTTACTGACGATATTGTTAGATTTATTCGTTTTCGTATTGGATGCTGTGCCCGAAGCTTTATAATTCTTTGTAGCCTTTACTAATTTTTCTTTTAGCTTAGGACCTGCAACTCCATCAACCTTCATTCCAAATTCCTTTTGGAAAGTTCTTAATGACCAATACGTACCCCAGCCAAAAACACCATCAACTTTTCCTTTAAAGAAACCGATAAATTTCAATCGTGACTGAAGCTCTTTTACATCCTGACCAGTTGACCCTCTAGTTAGTACTTGGCTTGTAAACGCATTTACTTCATCTTTAGGTAAATACGTGTTTACCATAAAAAATGACAAGCATATAATGCAAAAGATTATGAAAGCTGCTTTGATTTTATATTTTTTTTGCAAAATAAGTCCTCCTTAAAAAGCATGTAAACTTACTATTTGTAAAAAATTTCTTTTTATTAACAGAAACAGTAAAAAATGATATTTTTTGACGTAGAGTTCAGTGAATAGTTTAGTTCTAAGGGTTGAATAGTATAGAAAAGAGCAGAGGAGGAGGTAAAATGAAAAAATCTTATCAGTTAATTTTTATTTTTTCAGTTTTATTTTCAATCATTTTTAAAATGGCTCCTGTACATGCTACGCCTGTATATGAACCTCCATATGCAAAATGGGGGAAAATTGCCGTAGAGAAGACAAAGGAACAATATCCACAAGCAGATATAATTGATTATTTACATATAGGTAGAGAATGGAAATCAACAAATGTAGCGGTAGAGAAATTTAAATTATGGCTAAGAGTAAAGAGCGGGAATAGAGAATTTGGGGTATTTGTGAACGTTGAATTTGAACCAAGTACAGACCGATATTTAGGCATTTCTTATAGAGAAACTGATCGTTAAAACGTAGTACAGCAAATGTAAAACTCCTTAAAGAAAATGGATTCATTTAAGTCTTGATTCAAAAAAAGTAAACTGTCATTAAAAGATGCACAATTATAAATAAATAAATAAAATGGATACTTTAGTATGTAAAATTCTGATAAATTAGATTCAGCAAATTGAAATGATATCAATACAGAAACCAAATTCGAAACGCAGATCAAAAAAGCTTGTCTGGTTAAAGTATTAGTA
>NZ_JBALMS010000193.1:0-3471 GCF_036962205.1 Bacillus sp. JJ664
AGATATTTCACCATTTTTATTTTTGATTGGATCGATAAAAAGTTTATATTTAATGCCATTTTGTTCATAATCAAGCGTTTTAAAAGTTGTGTATTTGTTTTTATCATCAAACAATAAGCTTGTTTGGAATTCATTAATTCGATCCATTAATAAACTATTATTATATATGATACTTGAAACATCATTCCGATTAGGAATTCGTACATCTTGTATGATTCCCTTTAATCGATTGATTCGAAAATTAGTATTATACTTTTGGGTTAAATCCATTTTCTGTTTTAGATTAAACTTTTTACTATCAGGTTGAATTTCCTTATCAATGTTAGTCCAAATAAGCTGATTTACCAAATATGAATCAGTTTGTAAAGAATATAGATAGAATGGGATCATTTTATTATTTTTTTCAATCGTAAAAAGATCAACAGACTCACCTTTTGAAATGGTAGGAGGATCTTTTAACATATCTTCGGTTTTTATTAAATGATACAGCGGTACCTTTAATATTTGTTTTGTATTCTTTTTATCTCCTTCTATCTTAATTTCTGCATAATAATCATTTGCGGTTTTTATATCCCCATTTTGATCTAATGTTGTAATCCATGTATTTTGAGCACGATAAAAGTCTTGCTCTAATTGCTGGATTGTTTGAACATTACCTTCGCTTTTAAGATATTGTTTCTCAAATGATTTGATACTTGATTTCAGATCATTTACTTTTCGATTTGCATAGTATTGTTTAAAAAAGATTGTTTGACCAATATAAATAGAACCAGTGATCAGCAAACACAAAGTTGTTGTTAATAAAAACAGTTTTAAGACTATCCCAAATTTCATACAGTTTCCTCAAACTTATAACCTGTTCTAATGATCGTTGAAATCAGTTTTGATTTACTACCTAATTTCGTCCGTAAATTACGTATATGTGTATTAATTGTTCGATCATCACCGTTGTAGTCATAGCCCCAAACCTTTTGCACGAGTTGTTCCCTTGTAATAACAATGCCCTGGTTTTGCATTAAATAAGTTAATATTTCAAATTCAGTATGGGTTAAATTTATATTTTCACCATCTACTTGGACTTTTCGTGAAGAAAAATCGACTGATATGCCATGTTTAGATAATGTATCTTTCGAGGACTCATTCGTTTTATATCTACTTTCAAGCAAACGTTTTACTCTGGCTAGCAAGATTGGTGGACTATATGGTTTTGTAACGTAGTCATCTGCGCCTAACTCAAATCCAAGTAGTGTATCATCTTCATCAACTCGTGCTGTTAACATGATGATTGGTACATTGGAAGTTTTACGGATTCTTCTACAAACTGCCCATCCATCGACTTTAGGCAACATGATATCAAGAATAATGAGATGAAATTCTTGTTCTTGAAACAATTCCAATGCCTGTTCTCCATCGACAGCTTCAATTACTTCATGACCTTCATTTATTATATAATCTTTCACGATTTCACGTAAAATCGTTTCATCTTCTACGATTAAGATTTTGTACTTCATGATCTCTACACGCTCACTTTCTATGCTCTCCCATACTTTTATTTTATCCAACATGAAATTTTATTAATTAGTGATGTATCTATTAATCCTTGGCTCCTGATAACTGAATTCCTTTGATTAAATATTTTTTTGTGAATCCAAAAATTAATAACATTGGTGCCATATAGAGAATAGATGCTGCAAAACCAATTCCTCTTGTCTCTTCTATTATTTGAGATAAATAAAGTGATAAAGGAAATTTTGATGGATCATCTAGAAAAATTAGAGGTTGTTCAACCATATTCCAATAATCAGCGAATAGTAAAACGACTAGCGCTGCAAGCCCTGGTCGTATAAGTGGCAATATGATCTTCATAAATATAGAAAAGTGACTTGCCCCATCTATTTTTGCAGCCTCGATATAAGAAAAAGGAATCGTCATGACGAATTGTCTAAGCATAAATACACCAAACGCACCAAATACTCCAGGGAAGATGATCGCGCCAAAGCTATTTAAGAGCCCTAACTTGTCCGCAATGAGATAATTCGGTACAAGTGTGACTTGAAAGGGCATCAACATGGTTACCATATAAATTAAGAATAAAGTGCCCCTCCCTTTGAACTTTAGTTTTCCAAAGACATATGCAGCAAGTGATGCAACAATCAGTTGACCTAGTATGATTGGGAATACCATTAATACTGAATTCCCATAAAATCTCATATTTGATTGTTCTTTGTCAATGAATGATTGTTTCTTGTCAAAGAATGCTTTATATTGTTGAAACGAAAACTTATCAGGAAGCAACTTCAGATGGACGAACTTATCATTGTTTGCTGCATCAGTATCTTGTTGAATTTCATTATCTGAAGGATAATGTCGGCTAATTTCATTCTCTGTCATAAAAGAATTTGATAATGTAAAAACGACTGGAAAAACCATCATTGCTGCCATAAGCAATAAGAAAAAGGTTAAAACCCATTTACGAATTAAAGTATTTCCTTTCAACCTCTTCACCTCTCTTCTTAACTCATAAACCTTCGATATCGACGTTCGATCGCGAAGAACACAAACACTAGCATTAAAATACATAAGACCATTAATGACGCAGCAGCAGTCAGTTTTTGAACATTTAAAGATGCAAACATATTGTTCATATAGTGCTGAATCATATAAATTCGATCAAAAGGATAATCTCCTGCAATTAGATAAGTTTCACGGAATACTTTAAATGAGTTAATAATGCTCATTAACAGTACAAAAAACATGGTTGGGGTTAAGTAAACCAACGTAATCTGTCTAAATTTAAAGAAATGGCTTGCGCCTTCCATTTCGGCTATCTCATAGTAATCTTTTGGTATATTTTGAAGACCTGCCAAGAATAGTATCATGTTGTAACCAATGTTTTTCCATAAATAAACAACTGATACAACAGCGATCGACCAATCTGATTTCATCCAATCGATTTGAGAAAAGCCTAAATTCACCAACCACGAATTAAGAGTGCCGTTCCAATCAAATAATATTTGCCATAACATCACAATTGAAGCGACTGGGACAACAATTGGTAAGATGAATGAACTGATAATCACATTATTAAACAGTACTGTTTGCTGCAAGCAAAGTGCCAGTAGTAAAGAAATTCCCATTACAAGTGGGACATTGATCGCTGTAAACCAGAATGTGTTTGACGCTGCCTTTAAAAATGAGCTACTTACTAATAGTTCTTTATAATTGAAAAATCCAACAAATGAACCACCAACCGCTCCATCTTTAAATGAATAGATCGTACCCATTACAAATGGAATCAAATAAAAAAGGGAAAAACCAATCAAACTAGGTAATAAAAAAAATGCTGCAACCCTACCGTCGTTATTTAATCGTTTACGCATGTTCATGTACTCACTTCTTTCTATTACTGAGTATTTATAATTTGAGAAACAATTCTGCTCGGAAAGAAGTATATCCTAATGAGATAAAGAT
>NZ_JBALMS010000194.1:0-3186 GCF_036962205.1 Bacillus sp. JJ664
CGCCAGTTAGTTGAATTAGAAAATCCTCTTAGTAATACTTTTAGAAAATGTTTATTTTATAATTTATTAATCTTTTACATCATATTAATCCTAACTTAAAAAACTGGTTATACAATAAGGTGGTGATAAAGCATTACTCATACTAGGAGGGATAATGATGCTTACTATTATATTAACTGAATTCAAAAACATGTGGTTTGGCAAGGCAAGAACAAATGATAATTTCGATGAGATTGATCGCCTTGAATCCAAGCATACCAGAGTTCGTTTTGATAAAGATATTTATGAAATCATCCGTGTCCAATAGTCGATGAAGCCTTCGGAATACAGGAGGCTTTTTTTATTTAAACAATAATCCTTATTGAACTAACGCGCCAGTTAGTTGAAGAACGTTTTAGTTTAAATACCATCTTCTTAAATTTTCAATTATAATTAAAAATATACGGAGATTAATTACAAGTGAGGATTTAAACTATGGGTATTTTGAGTAATAAAACAAACCTTCTACTATATTCTGGAATTGGAATTATTATTTTAAGTTTATTTTTCCCTTGGACCTCAATGGGTTCCGAGGTTGCAAATCTTTGGGGTATCGATAAATATGGTGTGTTTAGTTTAACTCCAGCGATAATTGCATTATTTTATGTAAAAAAGCAAATGTATTTGGTTATTTTGGGCTTAACTATTTTAGCTTTAATTGTTTCTTTTATTCAATTCTATAATATAGCTGCTACGTTATACATATCAGCACCTGATATCAACTTTAGTAAGCACGTTGTTAATAAAATATTTTATATACACATCTTGGGATGCATTTTTACTTTGTTAATATGCTTATTTATAAGTATCGATAAATTTATAAAAAACAAATAAATACATTCTTAAAAAATATTTAAAGACACTCCATGAGTGTCTTTTTAAATATTTAAATAAAATAATACTTATGAAACTAGTCTTAATCATTAAATTTAGAAGTATTATTCAAGAAATAATAGCTGATTGAACATCGAATCTTATTTCATTAAAAAGTTATTAAGCTAAAGCGCCAGTTAGTTGGATAAATTATTTCATTGAACGTGCAATTTCTAACATTTTTTCTTTCGATAATCTTGAACTATTCATTGTTAAATATGTTCCATCTTGTGCCCAAAAAAGTAAACCACCATTAATGAGTTCACCATGATTATCCAATGTGCCACTATTTCCCCATTCCGCGAAATACCCCTTGTTTCCATTAATATTAACTTGTTTAGCATTAGGACTTAAAAGTTCTTCATTTAATGGATTTTCTTTTCTCTGGTCAATTCCGACTATTAGTATAGTATCCTGGCTATCCATGTAATGTAATCTAAAATTAGTGATGTTTTCTGTTACTCCCCATGGATAGGTTTTAATTTCTAGTGTCCAATCAGAAGGAATCTTTTTGGGAGTTAAAACGGTAAAGTTTATTTTCTTCTTAATTTCTGGAACAGTAATGCTGTTGTGATTATACTTAATTTCTTTAGCCATAATTATCGTGGGGCTACTAATAAAAAGGAAAAGGACAATCAACAAATGAATAGAAGATGCCAATTTACTACCTCAATTCTTATTTATTTTTCTGGTAGTATTATCTCCTAACAATCACTTCTTATTAACAATACCGCTATTTAGTTCCATAAAAAGACCACCTAAGCAGATGATCCGTATGCAACTAACGCGCCAGTAGTTGAGTAAGAAACTCAAATTTACCTAGTCTTCAATAATCCAATCCTAAAGCTCTAATTACTTCTGAAACTTGGATATCCTTTGCCATTTCTTTAATCGGTTGCCACTTAAAATCTTTTAACTCTTGCTGTTCTATTGGTAATTCGGGGTCAAAGCCTAATTTAGGTGTTGAATTGCTTCCGGCTACTTGCGTCAGGAAACACTTTTCAACCCCAAACTCATAATTATTAGTATATAAATGTTTAATTACATCCACCTTTAAATTAACTTCTTCTTGTACTTCTCTGATTACAGCTTCTTCAAATGACTCGTCATTTTCTAGTCCTCCACCCGGTAATGTCCAATAATTCTTTTCACCTTTAACAACGTGAACCATAAGGATGCAATCATTCTCAATAATTGCTGCAAATGCTCTTTGTCTAATACCCAATGTTTCACCTCACTATAATTGAGCTCTATGTAGGCATAGGAATATGAAAAATTCCATATTTCTAGTAGTCTTATTTAATGTTCTTTTGGTGTTCATAACAATATATTTTTCCATTGAATCTAATATTTGCTAAACAATAAGAAGCTACTTTTTCAGATACTTGTTTTTTACATTTAGAACATAAATGATTTTGTCTAACTGCTTCAGCACTACTAATTGTTGTACTTTCTTTTAACGCGTTAATATGTTCTTTTCGGATTAATGGAACAGTGTTATTAGCATTTGAAAATACAGTATAAATCTCTCTAATTTCTGAATCGGTTAAAATTAGAGATTTATTGGTAACTTTCAAAACTGAAACTTTCCTTTTTATATAATCTGAAAGTTCAATATCGTAGATTAGTAAATTATTTGAAGATATTTCCTAAAGTCACCATCCACTTTTAATATACAACGTTTTGTAAAAGAAACAACGGATATAAAATGCTCACCAAATTTTCTACTAATTAAAGGTTTTAAAGCTTGAATGTGTCCAAAATTCTGTATAAAAGGATTCATCATTTTAAATTTCCCATTAACTAACCAGGTTTTTCTATCTTCACCACCATAAATTGTTCCTTGATAATTTTTTGTTTCAATAACAAAAATTCCATAAGGTGTAATTACAACATGATCAATTTGGGAATAACCTGATTTTGCTTTTGGATTTGGGACGATAATATCACTTAAATACTTATATTCTTTCGGTAATTGATCCAATTGTATATCTATTTTATATTCACCTAATTCTCCAATTCTTGAAGCCTTTTTATCTTTGGATTTACTACTGTGTGCAGCCATTGGATTTTTAGGAGTTTCTTCTTTTTTCTTTTTTCTAAAAATATTAAAGATAGACATATTAAAAGCTCCTTATTTACGAATATAGTTGAAATCTAAAAGTAATTATTGCTATATTTTTATCGGTTTATTTAGTTTGATTTAAATATAATCATATCTTTTTCCAAATCAAAAAAGAGTTACCTTCGTAACTCTTAATCTTCAACTAACGC
>NZ_JBALMS010000195.1:0-2337 GCF_036962205.1 Bacillus sp. JJ664
ATTGTTAGTTAAAGCTTTTTTCTTTAGATCGTTGTATCTAGTATCATATACCTTCATTTCTTCATTCCATGTAACATACTTCATGCCATTCTCTTTTACAATAATATCTATTGCATTAGCATTTAATAATAGTGTTAAATCATGTTTCCTTAATTCAACTTGTTCAATAACATTAATTACTTCATCAAGAATAAGTGTGTAGCTATTTTCTTTAAGTAGTTCCATCGTTTCTAATGTAGCCATCTGAAACAATGCATGTGTAGTGCAAATATCTTTTCCTTCTCTTAATAACTTGTGAACATAATCAAGTTTAGTTACTCCCTTTCGTGCTAGTGGCTCGTGGAACACTCTGCTTGTTACAGCATTCTTTACTCTTTCTACTTCATCTAGAAATGGTGTAACATATATAAATTGATGTGAATCTATACTCATTTTATTCATATATTGAATTGCCCAAGAAGTCTTCCCTTGACCGCACGGAGCATCAATAACGTTAATTATTGTATTAGACATTTTATTCATTTAGCATTTCTCCTTTAAAAAATCATTAATATTCTTCTTTAATTCATTTGATATTAAATAGTTCTTATTGTGTAGCCATCTACTTAGATGTTCTCTAGAAACACCGACAGTTGTAGCTATAAATTGAATTGAAGAACCATAAGTAGTTATGTAGTTCTTAACAGAAACCCTTAAATCATCATTTTTCAATCTTGTTCACCTACTTTCATATATGTGTGATATTTGAAGTAAAAATAAAAGAACTCCCACCAAAAGTAGGAGTTCTGAATTTTGTCCTTCATTATTAATACTGTTTGACGATGTGTGAGTTCTATTGTTTTGGCTTGAAGCAATAAGATAGCTACATTTATACTCTTTTTCAAAACAGAATTTGTGTGCTGTAACTGATCGTATCGCAAAAAGTAGCTTTAGGGTTTGTGTGTAAGTGTACTAGGATGTAGATGGGACATGTGCTATTGAGTATTCCTGTAAAGTATGCCCTCCTTTAAATGCAAGATATGATATTATCTTTATCTATTTCAATTATTAAACTAAATTTTTTTCTCTTTTCGCTCTGATAAGGGTACTTTTACTAATTCCAGTAAGCTGTTCAACTTCTTTATATGAATGTGTTTCTAATAAATGCAAAGCATGTTGTATTTGTTTCTTGCTAAACTTCTTAGGTCTCCCTTCTCTGAAATCGTCACGTTGTTTAGCAATAGCTTTTCCCTCTTGTGTACGTTCAACGATTAAATTCCTCTCCATCTCAGCCACAGCTAGTAAAGTTGTTAAAAAGAACTTCCCCATTGTAGTGTCCTCTAACAGACCAACATTTAACACATGAACCCTGACCCCTTTAGAGAATAAATCCTTTACAATCTCAATTCCTTCAACTGTGTTTCTCGCCAATCTATCTAATTTAGTGACAACTAGAGTATCACCTTTTTGTAATAGTGACAGAACCTCATTTAATTTAGGTCGGTCAGTTTTAGTTCCTGTGAATTTTTCCGAATAGATTTTGTCACAGTTCTCTTTTTCTAGTGCTTGTAATTGTACTTCTAATTCCTGTGACACTGTACTCACTCGACAATATCCATATTTCACTTATTAGCACCTCAATTAATCAATTTATTTTGACACTAAGTAATGACACCGATCGATACCTTGATATTACTACGATGAAATTTAGGTGTCAATACTATTAAGTTTTGACACCAAGTAATTAGATTTTGAGTTAAAAGTACGAATTAGATTTAGAATTAGTACCGAACTCTATCATATAAAAATCTAAAGTTAATGATATAGCACAAATAAAAACAACAGCTATTAAACTGTTGTTTTTATAATTACTACATTTCATGCATATTAACAAACCTAAACCATTTTTCTAAGTAGTCAAAGAAAACATAATTTAGTGCGTTTTCGTCCTTAGTACTTTTATGGACTAATCCAGTAATCCCTTTACTTTTAGCACATTGTGAAATAAAATTCGGTACCAAATATTCTAATCCTAATGAAGTATCAGCATTATAACTACAATATTTTACTAACGGGGATTCTTTATTTGTTAAATCAATTAAATTTAAATTTTCTAAAACTTCCCATTCAACTACATCTATAACATCATTATTCCCTTTCTTACATTCAGTAACTGCAACTTCTTTGTTGCTACAAGTGTATAATTCTCCATGCCCAACTATATTGTATCTTCCTTGGCTAGGTTTTCCATATGGTGCCTTAAACATTTCTGCTGATGTATAATGTATGGCTCTTTCCTTTGTATTCCTTACCCTTGCTCTAAATATCTTTTTATTCTTTAAATTAATAGTTCTTACA
>NZ_JBALMS010000196.1:0-4429 GCF_036962205.1 Bacillus sp. JJ664
CTTTATAATATGCCATCAGTTATATTGGGAATGGTCTATACATTATTACCATTTATGGTTTTACCAATATTTGTGGCAATCGAACAGCTAGACCACCGTAAGTTGGATGCAGCAAATGATTTAGGAGCGACACCATTTCAAACATTTTTTCATGTAACATTGCCTTTAACAATGAAAGGTATTTTTGCAGGAAGTATATTAGTATTTGTCGCTTCATTTGGAATGTTTGTCGTATCAGATGTAATGGGTGGATCAAAGGTTGCTTTAATCGGGAATGTTATCCAAAATCAGTTTTTAGGTGCAAGAAACTGGCCATTTGGATCAGCGCTTTCAATTTTCTTAGTGTTATCTTCAATTGGATTAATTGGCCTTTACTATTTAGCAACTAAAAATATTGGTGCTGAAAAAAGTGGAGGTGAGAATAGGTGAAAAAGAAATTACTTATAGGATTTTCGACAATTGTTTTAACTTGCTTATATTTACCTATTTTGGTCTTAATTCTTTTTTCATTTAATAAATCAAGAATAAATGCCGAATGGTCTGGTTTTACTTTTCAATGGTATATAAATTTATTTGATAACCCTCAAATTGTTGATGCATTTATCAATAGTTTACTTATAGCGATTATTACAACGATTTTATCGACTGTACTAGGTACGATTTGTGCGCTAGCACTACATAGATATAAGTACAAATTTTCAAAGTTAATTAATGGTCTAATTTATTTACCAATTGTTGTTCCTGATATTTTAATGGGAATTGCATTATTAATTTTGTTTACTAATTTTCATTTAGAATTAGGAACAATGACAATCATTATTGCACATGTAACATTTTGTATATCCTATGTTGTGATTTTGTTAACGGCTAGACTATCAGGTATGTCAAAGGATTTAGAAGATGCTGCGAGTGACTTAGGAGCGACTCCGTGGCAAACATTTAGATATATTACATTACCAGCCATTATGCCCGGTATTATTGCATCTGCACTTCTATGCTTCACATTAAGTATTGATGATTTTGTGATCAGCTTTTTTGTATCTGGTCCAAGTTCAACTACATTACCAATATATATTTATGGAATGGTTAAAAAAGGCGTTACACCTGAAATTAATGCCATTTCTACCATACTAATCGTAACAATCATTGGTTTAATGGTTCTATCTGAGGTTTATCGTACTAAAGGGATGAACACAGAGAATACAAAGAAAAAGTCTTATATTGTTTAAATAAGGAGATTATCTAAGTGAGTAAATTTAAAAAAGCGGCTAGTTTACTTTTTTCGTTTGGATTAACAGGTTTATTATTGTCAGCTTGTTCTGTTGGAAAAGAAGAACTGAATATTTACAGTTGGGCAGATAATTTTGATCAAGAAGTGTTAGAGTCATTTGAAAAAAAATATGATGTCAAAATTAATTATCAACAATTTGCGAGTAATGAAGAATTGTATGCAAAATTGAAGGCGGGTGGGTCTAATTATGATGTGATTCAGCCTTCAGATTATATGGTAAAACTAATGATTCAACAAGATATGTTGGAGAAATTAGATAAGGATAAAATGCCTAATCTGAGTAATATTGCTCCAGAATTTACGAACCAAGAATTTGATCCAAAAGGTGACTATTCAGTTGTTTATACTGGTGGATTAACAGGTATTGCATATAATCCTAAATATGTAAAAGAGGAAATTGATAGCTGGGAAGATTTATGGGACCCGAAGTATAAGGGACATGTTACTTTATTAAATGATAACCGCGAAGTATTTGGAATGGGCTTAATAAAAAATGGATATTCCAACAGTTCATTAAATGAAGATGAATTATTATCTGCTTTCAATGATTTAAAAACAGTAACACCAAACCTTTTAGCATTTGATACAGATACAGTTAAACAAAAGTTTATCACGGAAGATGCCTGGATTGGTCAAGTGTGGTCTGGGGATGCAGCTTATATTCAAAAAGAGCTTTCAAACATTAAATGGGTAGTACCAAAAGAAGGTTCATCAAGATGGGCTGATACATTTGCGATTCCAAAAGGCTCAAAGCAAAAGGAATTAGCAGAGAAATTTATTAACTATATGTATGATCCTAAAGTTAGTGCGAAAAATTACGAATCAATTGGATACTCTGATCCAAACATGAAAGCTGAACAATATCATTCTGAAGAATACAAAAAGAATCCTTTCATTAATGTCACCGCAGATGAAACGAATCGTACAAATTGGATTAAAGATGTAGGAGATCAGACTGAACTCTACGATAAATATTGGACGGAATTAAAAACTGGTCAAAATTAATAAGAAGGCTATCTCATAGAGAGATAGCCTTTTTTAATTAGAAAACATTTTGTTCAATAAAAAGCGAAATTGCTCTCGTTCAGATTGATCAAGCTTTTCAATTAATGAAACCCATAAAACTTGTCTTGTTGCAGAGAGTTCCTCAACCATTTGGATTCCCTTTTCTGTTAATTCAAGCCAAGTTACTCTTCGATCTCTAAAATCTCTTTTTCTTTTTACTAATTCATTGCTAACTATTTTATTTATTGCTGTTGTAATTGCTCCAGATGATAAGCCGATTTGCTTACCAAGTTCCGTTGCTGTCATTTGTTTATTTTTATATAAAAGATGTAACAATAAATATTTTGGTGAAGTTAATGAATTGGTAGATTCTTCTTTACTTGCTTTTTGCCAAGTTTTTCGAACTTGTATTAAAAGCTTTGTTAAGTCATCAACTAAAAGCTTGTCATGTTCATTTAACATATTGTACTCCAATTCCTGTATCATCTCTTAACTTATTAATAAATACGGCATTTGTCATAAAGATTTACGAATAGGTTACCAATTTATATTTAAATTTGCAAGTACCAAGTCCGGTTAGAAACAATTTTATAAAATTTGTCAAGTTTTGGTTGTATATTAACTATAGTAATTTGTAAATAGTATGATAAAAGACATTGGTAGGGGTGAAGTACAGTGTTTAAGTATTTTAAGTTTAAAATAAATGATACTGTTCAATTTACGAAGAACGATGGTCATTTCTACCGAGTAATCGGATATCGAATAGAAAAAAGTATTTATTTAAATGATGAATACAATAGCATTATATATGAACTTTTACGAGAGTTTGATGGTCTTCAGGTTGATGCTGAAGAAGATGAATTAATTAGCGTCTCAAATTTTGATGAATTTTATGGATCAATGTTTGAGAAATTAGGGACTTTTACAATTAAGTTTGCGAAGAAGCATGAAGAGCTCAGTAAAGAAAAAGAAGTATTAGCTAATTCGGTCGATGAACTATTGGATAAATATAATGATTATCGTAGGCTAGCGACGCTATTTAAAGATTGTTTGTACGATTTAGCTGCTGAAAATGTTCTAAATGAACTAGCTGATTACTCTGAAACAAAAAAAGATTACATGCACTAAGCATGTAATCTTTTTCCATTTGTAGTTTTAATGGATACGGTTTTGGTAAAATATTTACTTTCGTATACAAGTTCCGTTACTTTTGCACAAATCCCGACTGATAATATTGTATAACCAACTTCATTCCAAGATAGGTAACTTAATGAAAAAAGAAGGATACAAGCATCAAAAATAAAGTATACTTTCCCAATAGAAATATTTGATTTCTTACTCATTAAAATTGTTATTAAATCATCTCCACCAGTCGCTCCACCGAACTTAAGGATTAAGCCAAGACCTAAACCAGCAAATACTCCCCCTAAAATTGCGGGAATAAAAAGATGATTTTCAAATTGAAAGGTGACTGTAGATGTTTTTTCAATGATTGAATAAAAAATTGAAAAAGAAACTGCACCAATAAATGTATTAATCAGTAATTTTTTACCGAGAAAAAAACCAGCTAATAAAATTATGGGAATATCTAAAATTAATGTTGTTATTGATGGTGAAATATTAAAAGAATTTTTAACTAATAGCGCAATTCCTAGAAAACCACCTTCAGATAAATTATTTTGAAAATGAAAATGGTATAAA
Organism: Bacillus sp. JJ664; assembly: GCF_036962205.1. Taxonomy (NCBI): domain Bacteria; kingdom Bacillati; phylum Bacillota; class Bacilli; order Caryophanales; family Bacillaceae; genus Bacillus; species Bacillus sp. JJ664. The sequence goes on from NZ_JBALMS010000196.1 coordinate 3,998, forward strand.
GAAGTTGCTAAAATAAATGAACCGATCAAAATCATTAAGGTCTCACCCAAACGATTGTTTATCATTGTTATTTCCTCTTTTCGTAGTTAGTAGTTTAAAAAGTTCTTTACTTAAACTAACTACGCACAAAAGCTTCTCGTAGTTAGTTTAATAACTCCCTAACTACTACGCTATATGTCATTGAAGAAATAACATAATCGCCTGTCAACCATAGTTTCGCCTACCTTCAGTTTTATTTTAGAGTTCTATTCGTTCTCTAAATAAAAACTGCTAAGTGTAGGATAGATCTTTACGTTGCCAAATGCTCCTTCGAGCAATCATGGTTACACGTCCTTTTTTCCAGTTTTGTTAGATAAAATCTAACAGGTTAAAAATAAGTTCAAACGAACTTATCTCTATCTTATCATATGCGGAAATTTTAGAAAAAAGAAA
>NZ_JBALMS010000197.1:0-2930 GCF_036962205.1 Bacillus sp. JJ664
ATTTCATATTATTTATCATTTATAAATATAGATAAGTAGACAATTAATATCTATCATTTTGAGTATGAATCGATTCAATTTTTCTAAAATAGAAGACTAAAAACATCCTGTTTGAAGAACACTTTTCGTAATTCAGTGGATAAATGGAATAATTTAGTGAATCACTGACCATACTGAAAGTTACATACAGTTGTGAAGTGAGGGGTAGTAAATGTTGTATTTACATGATGTATGGGTTAATTGGTTTGAAGGTGAAGAAAATGGTTACAATGTCTGTCACTTTTTCGAATGGAGAAAAGATGACAGTGTTGAATTATTAGACCAAGTTCCAATCATTAAAGTTACTCCAGAGTTATTTCAGTATATTGAAAATGATTTATTAGAGCTTCCATCCGGTCTATTAACAGAAGTATTTCAAAAGTCTTATGTAAGAAAAAATCATGAACGCATTCAGTTAGATTATTGCTTTGTTGTAACTGATGGAAATGGAATTATTGCAGTTGATACAATTGGGTACAATATTCCAATTAGAAAAAGTCGTCTAATTCCAAGGCAGGAACAAATGGTATATGATATGACTGCAGAGGTTGAAGGGAATAGCTATAATCTTTTAAGCTTCTTAAATGAGGAGCAAAAAGAGCATCATATACTTTCTCCTTCCCCAGTGATCATGAGCGGGTTAACTCGAAAAGAACGACAATTAAAGCAATTATTGTTTATGGCTTTAGATCAGCTTCATTCGTCTAAAAATCCTTCTGAAATCAGATATTGGTATACAGAATGGAATCCAACTTCGTATCAACATATTCAAGATTCTACATTTGAAGATATTTGGACTCAATTATATGAAGAGATAAAGAGCGGATGGTCTGATCGTCATGAACAACTTTGTGGTCGAATTGTAAAAGGTCAGCCATTTTTTGAAAAACTATGGGAAATGGAACATGAACAAAAAGTTAATTAAAAAAAGCTGCTAGTTTAGCAGCTTTTTTTATTTGCACATTATTTTCTTTTTCTACCTAGACCCATTGCATTTTCCATTTTTTTAATCATTTTACTTGCAACAAGATTAGCTTTAGAAGCACCATTATCTAAGATTTCATCTAATTCAGTTGAATTAATGATTTCTTTATAACGCTCTTGCAGTGGTTTTAAACCTGCTACGACAACGTCTGCAACGTCTTGTTTAAATTCACCATAATTTTTTCCAGCATATTTATTCTCTAATTCTGAGATTGATTCGCCAGTAAATGCCGAGTAAATGCTTAGTAAGTTTGAGATTCCTGGTTTATTTTCCTTATCGTATTTCACGATACCCTCTGAATCTGTCACTGCACTTTTAATTTTCTTTTCGATTACCTTTGGATCATCTAGGACAAAGATTGTTGCCTTTTGATTTTCATCAGATTTACTCATTTTTTTAGTTGGATCAGCAAGACTCATGATTCTTGCTGCATCTTTACTAATTCTTACTTCGGGTATTGTAAAGATATCGTTGTATTTCTTGTTAAATCGTTCAGCAAGGTCTCTTGTTAGCTCTAAATGTTGTTTTTGATCATCACCTACAGGAACCAAATGCGTTCCGTATAAAAGGATATCTGCAGCCATTAATGGTGGGTATGTTAATAAAGCTGCTGATACGCCTTCTTTACCAGTTGATTTGTCTTTAAATTGCGTCATGCGTTCTAATTCACCGATGTAGGAAATACATTGCATCATCCATCCAGCTTGTGCGTGTGCAGGTACTTCAGATTGAATAAAGATAGTAGACTTTTCAGGATCTAAACCAGCTGCAACGTAAATAGCTGATAGACTTTGTATGTTTTTTCGAAGAGCTAATCTGTCTTGAGGAACAGTTATTGCATGTTGATCGACAATACAGAAATAGCAGTTATAGTCATTTTGTAATTCGATAAATTGTTTTACTGCTCCTAAATAGTTACCTAATGTAATACCACCACTTGATGTAGGTTGAATACCACTAAAAATTGTTTGCATGTTAATTTACCTCCTATTTGCCTTGAAAAAATAAAAAAGCGGCATAATCTCTCTATTAAATAGAGACGATTATACCGCGGTACCACTCTAGTTATTCCAAATCAGGGAATCACTCACGCATGAAAACATGCTCTCTTTTATCGTTAGAGTTACGTCGAAGCCTACTTTTGTTAAATTGTTCGGTTCGAAGCTCGGAAGTCCATTCCATCAGATTACATGGCTTGTTTACACCAACCACAAGCTCTCTAAACATGCAAATTCTGTGTACTACTCTTCGTCATAGCCATACTATTCTTTCTATTGATAATATCTTAATTATATTCAATTTTCAAGACGTTGATACATGATTAAGAAATAATAATGAAAGTAAATGCAACAGATAAAATGATTAAAGTAATGGCTGCCATTAATAATGGCTTAGTAGAAGTAAATGAATAACGTCTGTATAGCATCTCTTTCTTTACAGTTAATGTTTCGTCACCAGTCATTTTGGCAATTTTTTCATCTCTTAAACTAAATACTTTTCTAATCCCATATCGAGTAATGTTGAAAAAACCGCTTTGTACGATCAGTAGAAAACCACCTACCACAAATAATGTTAGTCCGATATAGAAAATAATGTTTGTCAAATGAAGGAAAAAATCAGCTGTTCCTTGAATGAAAGTTAGGATTATCGCTAAAATAATCGATGATAATAGTGATAGAATATAGTGTTTGGACATGTTTGTTAATGCTCCTCCTTCAAATCGAAAAAAATATTGTACGGTGAATAATGTTATATTATAATAATATTGTAAGCCGTTACAAGTTAACTTTACAATAAAATAACAAATAGTAAACATTTTTATGAGTATTCAGCTAATTTTAACAAATTATTAAATTTTGTTTGTCAAAATTGTTGTAAAAATCAATTAAAAATGTATAATAAAATT
>NZ_JBALMS010000198.1:0-322 GCF_036962205.1 Bacillus sp. JJ664
AAAAATTAATCCAACCTGTGACTCATGATTTTCAACTATCGCACCAGTTAGTTGTATAAGTTACTTTATTATGAACTTGTCTTTTTTTACTGGTTTGCAATTAAACTTGCTATATCTGATAGATGTTGATTAATATCACTTAATTGTGCTCCTATGTAAAATAAAGCACCAACGCCTACAAATAAACAAGCTGTTTTAACAATTCTATATGATTTTTCATCCATATTAATTTACCACCTTATTTCGCTCTTTTTTCTTCCGCGGAAGTTACTTTTAATTAATTATTCAACTAATTATTTAAATATCCCTTTTCTTATTGAAC
>NZ_JBALMS010000198.1:328-1903 GCF_036962205.1 Bacillus sp. JJ664
TTCAACTAAAGCGCCAGTTAGTTCAACAACAGGCTCAGAATAAAATGCACACATAACGCTTAAATCTCCCAAACGTTTTTCGTTTATTTATTGTTTAATTGTTTTTTCTTACGAAGGATAGGATACCGACGATGAAAACCATTATATGTGTTAATAAAAAAGTATATACATTAAAATAGATGCTATTTGTATACTGATTAAACCAACCAAAATGGTAAATTCTTGAATCAGGATTAGAAGGTGTTCCACCTAAAGCAACGATGAGTTCACTTGTATAATCTACTAATTCAAAGATCAATACTGTAAAGCATACGATTAAACTTAATAGAATGAATGTTTTTATTTTTCGTTTTTTTGTATTGTTGGCTATTTGCCTTGCCTGTTTATACGTTAAGAAGTAACTCGCAATAAAAATCGGTGAGAATAACAGAATAACTAAAATAGCAAGATTTCCATTCCCCGAAATAACATTAGGCTTAATCGTAAATGCGTTTTCTATGAGATAGAAACCAATAAAAGAAATAAAAAGACAGACGCTCCAGAAGATTTCTCTTTTTTTCATATTCCCACTCCTTTCGGCCAATCTATGCTTTGTTTCTTCGGAAATTCTATGCTCAAGAATATTTATATTCCTTAAAAAACCAGTTTCATTCCCCATAGACAGCAACCTATTCATTATGTAACTAACGCTCTCATTATGGTGCATTACATTTTAATATTTTTTTCAAATATGAATCTCTTTCTTAGATAATTACTTTATTTTAATATTAATACTTTCACTTCTCTTTTTTCCCCCTTGATCAAACCAGGTAAATTCAAATCTGTTTTCTTTTAATAAAGAAAACTCTTCTAATATTAAAGGTTCGTAGCTATCTTTCTCTAATGGGGTATATACTTTACCTCCAAAATATTTAATAGATAATCTATCTAATGTTTTTTCATTACCAGTGTATTCGATTTTTGCTTTAATTAAATTATTCTCAGCCTTTTCAGAGTAAATAGAAACCTTCCAATTTGCTGAGAAACCTTGTTCATTAACATAGCCATGTGTTTTGATTTTGGGATAATTTTTAGTGGCTTCTAAATTATTACTTTTGCAACTTTGTAGGATGAGAATAAATAATAGGAATATAACGCTAATAAATAAATATATCTTTTTACTCATTTACCATTTTTCTCCTTTTTTAATCATGGATAAATTATATAATATCTTTCATTAAAAGGAGTACTTTACTCAAAATAAATTTAACTTCGAATTTATAACGATATTAAAGATGTTTACCCCTTAAAATTTTACTTTCCTTGATCAACTATACTGTCATTTAGCAAAATAGAGGATAATCGAATACTGATCATCCTCTATTTGTTGTAAAACTAAAGCGCAAGTTAGTTGTATAAGATTTTCTTGTTTACGTTGGTTAACGGGTTTAGTCATAAAATCTAAGATCTTTTGATAGGTAAATTCCTTTACCTTGCGTCTTAGTAGATTTTGCATAGATGTTACAATCGTCACATTTGGCACTATTGGGTGTAACTCTGCAGCTATTAGGAATAATAGATGATATAGCTATATAT
>NZ_JBALMS010000199.1:0-1592 GCF_036962205.1 Bacillus sp. JJ664
ATATATATATTTATTACAAATACAAGGAGTACACAAATGAGAAAAACATCTTACACCCAGATTATCATTGCATTTATTCTTTCTTTTACATTATTTCATCCTACAATAAGTAGTGCAGCTACAATCACTGGTACCATAAACGGAACAAAGCTTGCAACTTCAGACATAAAAACTATTAAGAATAAATATTACATCAATATTCATACCTACTTTAAATCTCTTGGTTTTACCAATACTGAAAATAAAACCAACTGGTCAACTTTTAAAAACTCAAATAGGACTGTTATCGTTTATACAAAGAAAAACACAGTTACGGTTAATGGGTATCACATTCCTATTTCCTATTCGCCAGCAGTAGTGAAGAAAAAAATTTTCTTAGAAATAAACCAATTCCCTAAAATTTCAAACGTAACATTAAGTTGGAATTCAAAGAAAACATCTTTCTCATTTCTACCTATAAAACCTATTGCAATAAACATTGATCCACCAAGAACAGTGTTCTTGATGAAAGGCGCAACTAATATTAATTTACAAAGTCTCTATTCTAAAATTAAAAGTGTGGGTAGTATTAAAAGTAGTAATCCTTCTGTAGTAACTGTCGATGATAAAGGGGTCCTTCGAGGGATAAACGAGGGTATGGCAACGATTACTATTACAATTCCTAATGAACAACCTTATAAAACACTTATTAAAGTATTTTCTCCTAGAGAATTTGACTTTAACTATAATAATAACTTACAAGTAAAAGTTGATGAAAAAAGTAACATTTCACTCTCTTTAAAATATAGTGATAGACCACTTGGTGAACTAAATTTTAACGTAACATACGCTTCGCAAGATTCAAATATTGCAAGTGTTAGTAGCACTGGTGAAGTAAAAGGTATATCTACAGGTAATACTACCGTTTACGTAAAGATAGATTCAATTACATTACCTATTTCTGTAAGTGTTGAATAAGCATAAATTTAAAAAGGAGATAAGTATCGAACTGTACTTATCTCCTTTTTATTAAATATCTAAATCATCAAATTTTATTTTTCCATTTTTAAAAAATCTTCAAATTCCTTTAATATCTCTTCTTTACTTTGTTTCTTAAAAGACAATTAAAAAAACTGCAATTAAGCAGCTTGAATTATACAACTAACTTGCGCGTTAGTTAAACAACATATAGAGGATGATCATTACTCGATCATCCTCTATTTTGCTTCTGCCAGAATAGCTTAAGAAGGAATTAGTCTACAAAAAATGAATATCTTAAATAAACGATAGTAGATTGAAATAGATGTTGAACTAAAGGAGAGGGAACTTTGACACTATTTGATTTTTTGTTTAATAAGGTATTAGTTTATACAGCGTTAAAAGATGATGACTATTTTAAAGTTTCTCAAGCATTTAAAAATGAAGGCTTACAGTACAAAGTCAAAAGCAATTCACGCAATAGCTCTACTCCTGGACCGAATTTTAATGTTTCTGGTTTTAGAGCACCAGTTATATACGATTTTTATGTCAAAAAAGATGATGAGTATAAAGCACAAAAAATACTATCAACTATAAGAAAGTAAAAATTCCTTCTTCAACTAACTGGCGCGTTA
>NZ_JBALMS010000200.1:0-2779 GCF_036962205.1 Bacillus sp. JJ664
CTATAATGAAGATCATAAATATGATTAATATTATTAAACTTATTTCTACCATATTCAAAAATGTTCACAATCAATTTATAGTTAGTAAGGGAGTAGATAATATGAATAACCTTATAATTGGCGGGATCGGAATCTTAACGAGTATTATTTTATTCGGTATGACAGTTATTCCTTCAACAATATATTCGTTAAATGGAGTAGAACGAGGAAACGATCCTTCGTTAGTATTAATTGGAACAGTATTATTTAACAATGCATTCATACCGTTAATAGTCAGTACTGTATTCCTATTTGTTGGTATACGTTATTTAATTAAAGCAATTAAGGAATATTACAATTTCAGCTAATGAAAGTATTTGTTAAAGAATGGTTAAATTAAACGAGAAAAAAATCCTTCTAACTAAAAGAAGGATTTTTTTCTATTTATTCAATTAATTTGTAAAATACATTTTTTCTACCGACAGTAATTTCATCAAATTACAAATAGATAAACACATAAGAAATGCGCTAGACTACCCAGCATAATAAATATATGAAATATTTCATGGAATCCCCAATTTTTAAATGATAAAAATTTAGGTTTTAAACCATAAATTACACCACCAACTGTGTAGAAAATCCCTCCTAAAATAAGTACGGCTAACCCTTTAAAACTAATCGCATCAGCTAGGGGCATTGAAGCGATAATGATTACCCATCCTAAAGCAATATATAATGATGTAGATAACCATCTTGGGCAGTTAAACCATATTAACTTAAATAAAATCCCACATAATGCAATAAAGACAACGATAGAAAACATAATCCAACCTGTTAAACCGTTTAAGCTAATTAGACAAAATGGTGCATAAGTACCTGCAATTAATACAAAGATCATAGAGTGATCCATCCGTCTTAGGAAGGCAATCACCTTATCGTTTGCTAGTACCATATGATAAGTTGTGGATGCCGCATATAAGAGAATCATGCTTACACCAAAAACTACAACTGCTAATATATGTAAAACAGTTCCCCCAGTAAGAATGGTTTTGAATAACATTGCAATTAATCCGCAAAGTGACAGGACAGCCCCAACTAAATGAGTTAGGGAATTGATTGGTTCACGCATATAATTCTCCATATTTTTTCTCCTCCAACTATGTTACGTAGTATTGATAACTACATACTACGTTATCACTGATTACATAACGTAGTCAAGTGTTTGAATTGGAAATTTTTTATGTTAAAATATACTTACATTTGAAAATAAAAGATATAAACAGAGGTTACTATGATAAAAATTAATGACTTAATAGAAAAACTAGATTTAGATAAAAAAATAGAACTGGAAGATATTCCCGAAATTGATCTTTATATGGATCAAGTTATTCAACTATTTGATAATAAGTTTGCGAAAAGCGATTCAGACGAAAAAATCCTAACCAAAACGATGATTAATAATTATGCAAAAGCAAAGTTGTTGTTTCCAATTAAAAATAAGAAATACTCAAAGAAACATATCATTTTAATTAGTTTGATCTATCACTTAAAAGGTGCATTATCAATTAATGACATAAAAGATACATTAAATGGACTTAATAAAAAAATACATGAAGATGACGATATAAATATTGATGATTTATATAACAGCTTTTTAGAGATTAACGAAAAAAATGTTTCAAATTTCAAATCTGATATACAATCAAGAGTTAATGATGTTAGTAGTCTTTTAAATAATTCTGATCAAAAAGACTTAGATTATTTTGAACAATTATTATGTATTGCATCTTTTGTAAATATTAGTAATTTATATAAAAGTGCAGCAGAGAAGTTAGTGGCTGAAATCCAATTTAAAGATAAATAATTTTTAAGAACCAGTAGCAAATGATAGCTATTGGTTTTTTTGTTTGAAAGAAAACTGATTATGATCGATATGTTGCTATTTCATTCTTAGTTTCAACATCATATAGGAGTTAGCGGTTATAATATAATGACAGGTTAGTGTAGTTGATTTGAACGAAAGGATTCGAAATCTATAGCAGTTATATGCTGACAGTTTAAAAGGATTCACTCAATTTCTTAATCAGCATTAGGAGGTTAACAAAATGAAACAACAAATTTACTGGAATTTATTGACACATAGCGACTGGAAATTATATATTGCTGCAACAGAAGAAGGATTATGTTTTGTTGGGTCATTAAATCAGACCTTTAATGAGCTAAAAGAATGGGCAGAAAAGCGATTTCCTAACGTAGTACTAATTGAAAATAATGATGTGTTACAAAGCTATTCTGATGAAATCATAGAATTTTTGGAAGGGGAAAGACAACAATTTTCTATGCCGATGGACTTTAAAGGTACACAATTTCAACTGGAAGTATGGAACGCTTTAAACAATATTCAATACGGTGAGACAAAAACATACAAAGACATAGCCGATATGATTAACAATCCAAAAGCAGTTCGTGCCGTTGGATCTGCAATCGGTAAAAATCCATTATTGATTATGGTTCCATGTCATCGTGTAATTGGAAAGAATGGTACACTTACTGGCTATCGGGGTGGATTAGCTATGAAAAAGATGCTCTTAAAAATGGAACAACTATATAAATCAGTATAAATATGTTCATTAGATGTAAGTTGAAATTTTAGCATATAAAACTTTCCAGAAATAAATTATCAATACTTCAGATGAAAAAGAATCAATCAAAAATAAAACAGACCAATATATTCTTGGTCTGTTTTTCATTATCTAGCCCAGACCTGCTTTTTTTGATAATTGTTCCCTAATATTACCAC
>NZ_JBALMS010000201.1:0-1631 GCF_036962205.1 Bacillus sp. JJ664
ACTTTATCATATCGCTTTTATTATTTATTTTAAATATTTTAGCTCAAATTTGATAAATTTTTAATGGTCATTAATGAACCTAGATAAACTTAATACTAGTTTAGTAACTTCAACATAAAAATGAGGATTTATTTAATTTTCTAATCCAATATTTTAATCCATTTAGATGAATGTAGAGTCAAAAGAAGGTTATATTCCCTTACTGTTGAATGTTAGATTAACAACTGTTTTGAAAGGATGAAAATCATTGTCTGAAAACAAGCTACAAAAATCAATTATTCGTACAGCTTCTATCGAGGATTCAGCAGCGCTATTAGAAATTCAACGAGAAGTTGTTTCAGAAGGCCAATATTTTATTTCCATATCGGATGAGTTTAATAAAACCGTCGAGGAACAAAAAGAATGGGTAAAAAATTGTTTAGAAAACGAAAGAGAAACATTGTTAGTAGCCGAAGTAAATCGTGAAATCGTTGGGTGGATTTGTTTTAACACACAAAATCGAAAACGTTTATCACACACCGGATCTTTAGGTATTATGGTAAAAAAAGAAATGAGAAACGCAGGGATTGGTAGATTATTATTAGAAGAATTACTAGCATGGGCTAAGAACAATCCATTTATTGAAAAAGTTAGTTTAGCAGTATTTGCTTCAAATACAAGAGCAATCACATTATATAAAAGTTTAGGGTTTGTTGAAGAAGGACGTAAAGTGAAAGAATATAAACTAAATGATCATGAATATTTGGATGATATTTTGATGTGTATATTCGTTTAATCCAAAAAATAAGGACCTAATTAGGTCCTTATTTTTTGCAATATATCAATGGTTTTAGCGTCCTAATCTTTTAAACCTTTACCATCAAGGATTTGCGGTATATATTTTTCTACTCTTGATACTCGTGTTTTCGATTGTTTTGGTGCTGCAAAATAAAGAAGATATGCTCTCTGACGTCCAGGCGTTAATTCTTCGAAAGCAGTTTTCAATTCAGGGATTTCATCTAACTTCATTTGGAATTCTTCAGGTACTATGTATTCTGTATTTTTTTTAAACTCGACTTCCACCCCTGATTTCTCAACTTCAATGGCTTCATAAATATACGCTTTCAAGATTTCTTCCATATCATTGATTTGTTGAACATTGGTGAATCGAATTTGGCGAGCTGATTGTACATTCTCCGTTTGTTGGATTAAGATCCCCTTTTCATCCTTTAATAAGGCACCTTTGTGGAATAAAAGTGCACAATACTCTTTAAATCCATGAATTAACACAATATTTTTATCTTCAAATGTGTAGCAAGGATGCATCCACTTAAAATCTTCGTTCAGATCACAATCAAGGACAATACTTCTTAGCTTTTCAAATTCTTGCTGCCAATTTTTGGCTCTATTCAAAAATGCATCTACTTTTGGATTTAATTTTTTCTCTGCCATAAAACACCTCATCATTCATTCTTCTGTCAATTTGTACTTTACTTTATACTTCAACAATTAGATTGTCGATTGCTTACAAATATTGTTTTCATCATGTTTACAATAAAATATGCTCATTTACTCTTTTAAAAATTGTATCTACTTTTGAATTTTACTATACATATTTTTATTATTCTACTCGTACTCGTGCTAGTTTTTTG
>NZ_JBALMS010000201.1:1655-9624 GCF_036962205.1 Bacillus sp. JJ664
CTAATATACATTAGTCGCCATTTTCTTATGTTGTTCTCATCAAAATAGAATCTACTAAGCAGAGATCGATTGTTTTTTATTGCCGATCTTTGTTCCTACAAATAACCAAATCACAAATAGTATTAACATGATTTGTGGTATTGCACTTTCAAATGAAGGATAAATCCCTATTTTAGGTATAGTTGGTAGTTTAGTAGACATGTGGTTTGGTAAATAACCAATCCCTTGTAGCGCATGTATACTTTGCCCAATAAATTTAAACGTCAAATAGTAAATACATAAACTTGCAATTAAGAAAAATGGTTTTAGTGGTATTAGTTTACTTCCTTTCAACAGGATATAACCGATTACGATTAGAATCAATATACCACCAGCAAATCCAATAAATAATTCTTTCATTGAGATCGATGAACTCATCCCTATGTAGAATACTACTGTCTCAGCGCCTTCTCTAAATACTGCAAAAAATGATAGTAAACTAATTGATAGAATTCCACCGGCAGCTAAAGCAGCTTGCGCCTTTTCTTTCATAGATTTACCATACTCTTTTTGATTCGATTGTTTATGCAACCAAAGACCAACTGTTAGCATGAAGACAACAGCAATTAGACCGGATACCCCTTCAATTAATTGATTACTGATACCAGCGGAAATTTTAGATAATAAGAACTGGAATAATGCACCCGCAACTAAGCTTGCTAGCACCCCAAAGGCACCACCAATGAAGATCCATTTACGAGCACCGACTTGATTATTTTTTGAAACTAGTGCAAGTAAAGCAGAAATAATAATCAACGCCTCTAACCCTTCACGAAAAACAATTGCTCCAGCATCAAACATTGAATACGAATTTTTTTCAGTAGCCATATTCAAGTTTGTTTGAATCTGTTTTAATGTTTTCATCGTTTGATCAGCGTTTGGTTTGTCGGATATTTGTGATAAAGCGATTGTTGTATCATTTTCAATTTGTTTGTACAGTTCCATTGAATTAGCTTGAACAACAACTTCAACATATGGCCAATCTTGAACGAACTCTGTAAATGTATCTTGTGCTTTTTTTGGTTCATCTGAATTGATATTCTCAATCGTTCGATCAATTAAACCAATTGCTTTCTCGATACTTACCTCTTTTTTTGAATCCGTTGTTGGATGATTTAAAACATCTATTAATTTTGTTAAGCTACTTGTTACTTTCTGACTGTCCTGCTCAGATGAAAATAATGCAGATCTAGTCGTGATCATATTTGATTCAATTGCACCGTAGAATCCAGCATTTGCTTTTCTTAAATCATTCTCGATTTTATACCATTCAACCTCGAACAATTTATATTGTTTTTTTGCTTCAACCCAATTTGAATCAGTTGAATAAGACTGAACTTTTTCAAGATGGAATGTTAGTTTCGTTAAATCAAGTTGAGAGAGATCTTTCGTAACATTCGTATTTTTAATCCAATTTTCGGTCTCAAAAGCAATTTTACGGATATCTTCAGTAATAGCCGTAATATCATTACTTTCTAAATCTTCAAGAGCACGATTTACAAGGTTATTTAATTGATCCGTTTTCTTTTCATTTTCAATTAAACTTTTTATCGATTGTAAATCCGCTTTCACTTTATCTTTTTCCCCGTTTTTAACTTCAGTTAAGGAATTCCCAATATGTGAAAGTACTTGTTCTTGAACATCAGTTTCTGCAAATATTTTTTGAATTGGACTATTCATGAATAAGATAAATAGTAAAGTTATAAAAAGCGTTGTTATTTTCTTCATTGTTGTCACCTAGATTAAACCTTCTCCGATATAACTGCCTTTCTTTATACCACCAAAACATGCAAAGACAGCACTGCCATTATGTTCAATATATTCATTTAATAAATCCATTTTCGCTAATTTTTCTTGTAAAGGTATGAATTGCTTCTCAATATCTTGTTGGAAACTAACAAATAATAATCCTGCATCTAGTTTTCCTGTTTGAATATCTAATCCATCAGTATATGAATAAGATCTTCTTAAGATTTTCACTTTACCATTCCCTCTAGCTAAGGCAACATGAGAATCTGCGGGAATCATTAAATTACCATTTGAATCTTTTTTCTTTACATTCAATTCTGCAAATTCGTCCTTTTCGCCAAGTGGTGCACCTGATTGTCGATGACGTCCGAACGTAGCTTCTTGATCATTTAATGTACTACGATCCCATTCCTCAACACGAATACGAATTCTTCTAGCCACTAAATAAGAGCCACCAGCTAACCATGATGGCGTATTATCATTTTGAATCCAAACATGTTTATTCATTTCATCTTTATCTTTCGGATTTGGATTTGCAGTACCATCTTTAAAGCCCATTAAATTTCTTGGCGTGCTTCCAGATGGATCCGAGCCCCCTGAACGTTGGAAACCGTGTTGCATCCATTTTAATGAAACAATCCCACGGCCAATTCGAATTAGATTACGTAGTCCATGAAATGCAACTTGTTGATCATTCGCACAAACTTGAACTGCAATATCTCCACCATTCCACTCTTCTCTTAAATCGTCACCTGGAAAATGAGGCAAATCCTTAAACTGGCTTGGGCGTTTTGATTGTATTGATAATTTATCAAAGAAACTAGGACCAACACCAAATGTGAAAGTCAGTTTCATTGGTTGAAGTCCAATTGCTTCTCCCGTATCTGCTGGAGGAGAAGACAGTACATCTGAATCTCCAATCTCTTTTCCTTCACTTAGAGTGGCTGCCGCTTCTGTCCATTTTTTAAATAAAGTTTTTATCTCATTTTTTGATGTCGTTTCTAGTTGAAATGATGCTAAGTACATAAAGTCTTGAGCAGGCGTAGTAATCCCTTGTTGGTGCTCACCATAAAATGGTAGCAGTTCACTTGCATCCACTTTATTTGGCGTAAAGAAATTAGACACTTTATCAGTTGCAGCCTCTATTCCAGTTGCACCAATTAATAATCCCGCTCCTCCAACACCTATTAACTTTAGTGCATCTCGTCTTGAAACTTTATTCGTTTCTAAGTTTGACATATTAATTTACTCCTAGTGTTGAGCCTACTTGAGAAATCGGTTCTGCAAGCGCATCAACTTGTTGTGCTAATTTCTTCACTTCATCTTCTTTTAACTTCGTGTAATCGATATATTGTTCACCATTTTTATATGAATCTAATGAAGCCATTAATTCGTTAAAGCGGTTATCAATTGTAGTCGCTAATTCAGCATCTTGTTCTTTTAATTTTGGTAAAACTAGTTCAATGACTTTGTGTGAGCCTTCAACGTTTGCTGCAAAATCAGCTAAATCTGTATGTGAGTAGCGTTCTTCCTCTCCAGTAACTTTTGAAGAAGAAACTTCATTTAATAATTCTACAGGACCTGTCACAAATAGAACTGGATCAATTTCAACTGTTTCTACTTTCGCACGTAGATAATTAGCGTCCGTCATTAATTGTTTCGTATATTTTTCTAGACCTTTTGTTGTTTTATCTACCCATAATACTTGTTCAATTTTATGGAAACCAGTCCACTCTTCAGCTGGTACGTCACCTTCACGTGCATCAATTTTTGGATCTAAATCACCAAAAGATTCTGCAACTGGCTCAATTCTTTCAAAATAAGATCTGCTAATTGGATATAAACGTTTTGCTTCTTCTATATCACCTGAATTGATTGCATTAACGAATAATTGAGTTGATTTTACGAATTCTTCTGTTTGAGAAACGACAAAGTCACGATAACTATTAATCTCAGTATCTAGCTTTATTTTTTCTACTACATTTTTATCCTTTTGAACTTTACTAGTTTCTTCAGTTTTTTGTGAGCACCCTGCTACCATAAGGCTTGTTGCAATTGAAAGTGCGATCAAAGTTGTTTGCTTCTTCATCATATTTTTCCTCCAGAATGAATCATACTCTTTATATTTTATAATTTAATAAATGTATTGAAAACCATTATCATCTAACATCATATTATAGTTGATAATAATTTTCAATCAAAATTTCAATAAAAAATGACAGCAAGTCTAAACCTCCTGTCATTAATACATTATCCTATCTTAAATAACTTCCCTAAATATGCATTAACAAATATGTTTTTTTGATCAAGTTTACTTCTAATTTCAAGGAATTGTGATAAATGAGGATATAGTTGATGCAATTGTTCTAATGTCATGTTGTGCATTTTACCCCAGTGTGGACGTCCACCATAGCTTTGAAGAATTTCTTCAACCCGTTTGAAATAATCCTGATGTGGCATACCTTTATACATATGAACTGCAATATATGCAGAATCACGTGCTGATGCCGGACTAATCATAAAATGATCTGCTTTTACAAATCTACATTCAATTGGAAAATGAACATTGAATTTATTATTCATAATTTCTTCTTGAATTTCTTTCGTTGCATCAACCATCTTTGCTTTTGGAATACTATATTCCATTTCATTAAATTTTACATCTCGAACTGTAGAAAACAGTTGAAAACTCGGTCCAACCATTCTAGAATTTGGTACATTCTTGGCACTTAATCTACTAATCATCCTACTAGTTTTAGGTATATTTCTACTAATTTCACTTAAGAACCAAAATGCTTTATTTTCAATAGTTGCTATTTTCCATTTCTCGAACTTAAATGAATGATTTTTTGTTCTAGTTTCATTCATTAGTTTTACTTGTATATTTTTTGAATATGGAAACATATAAAATTCAAAATGCTCATTTTCTTTTTTCATTTCTTCAAGGCGATGATATAAATCTTCTGTATGAATTTTTTTACTTTCATAACGATACGTAGTAGCAGGCTTTATTCTAATTTTTATTTTTACTACAATCCCAAGTAACCCTAGTGAAACACCGATTGCTTTAAATAAATCTATATTTTGTATTTTCGAACAAACTAACACTTCACCATTCGGTAAAACAATCGTTAATTCTTCAATTTGTGTGGATAAAATTCCATGCTGTTCACCAGTACCATGTGTACCTGTTAATAATGCTCCAGCAATAGATTGAACATTAATATCTCCTAAATTTTCTTGGGAATAACCAGACTGGTATAATTCTTGCCCAAGTCTTTCTAATTTTGTTCCAGCCCAAACTTCAGCAATTTGTTTTTCTTTATCAATAGAAATGACACCTTGTAATTGGTCTAGAGAGACGAGGAAATCAGTTGTGGATATTAGCGGGGTAAAGGAGTGACGTGAACCTACTACTCTTATTTTCTTATTTTCTATATTAGCTTTTTTTACGATTGATACAACTTCTTCAATCGAATTTGGTGTAAAAATATGTTGAGGATTAAACTTCACACTACCAGACCAATTTTGCCAGTAACCGCTTTTCATGGGAAACACCCCTTATCTCCTCTGTATGTTGTAAAAAAGTGGATGACTTCGTTTTGGCAAATCACATTCAATTGAGAAGAATGTTATCTGTTTAAAAACTTGTACATATCTTATAGATTTAGTAACTACTAGAATATTTATCGATTTGACTACATTGCAATATCATTTGTTAAAAACTTCAAAACCAACAAGCTCATGGCATAGACAAGCTTCGCAATTCTGACTGTTCAACTATTTACACGCCTATCCCGTTGCAATTTTTTACTAATTTATGCAAAAAATCCATGTAAAAGAATAAAAAAATTACATGGAATTTACTCCATGTAATGTTAATAATCTATAAACCCTTTTAATGTTCGGATTGTATTGGGACTATTTAATCTAGCAGTAAAAATAGACTGATTCATCGTTTGGTGACAGTAAGGATGTCCATACCAAAGGATTTCATTATCTATGATAATAAGTGGTTGAACAAATTCTTTTTGGATAAATTTCCACTTTTTTTGATTTTCATAACTAGACTCACTTATGAAAGTGATCGGAACGTCAATTTCATTTAATAGTTTTCGAAATTCATTAGACATTGAAGATAAATTCGGCATCGATACAGTTAGATTTTTTTTGATATTTTGAAGATCATTTATAAATTCTTCGTTCCATTCAGATTGATCATTTGGAAAGAATTTCAATCTTTTAGAAATACTATGTGAAAAAACTTTTTCAAATTCATTCTTTTCTATTTTATATTCATGTTCTAGTTGATATTCAATCAATTTCCGAACCGTTTTCTCTCTATTTGTCTTGTTCTTCATAAATGGAATATCTGTTATGTGAATAAATTTACCTTTTGCCCTCGTTAAAGCAACATTAATTAAGCGATCGCTATTTTGGTCCGTTAAGATATATCCTGGAGAATATTGTGGCTTTGTATCGACCGTATCAAACACGATTACATCACATTCGGAACCTTGAAATCGATGAACTGTAGCAATTTGAATTGGCAACTCTTTATATTTTGTTTTACCTATTATATCTTTATGGAGTTCAGTTATTAGTTTTGATTGCGCTCTATACGGTGTTACAACGCCAATTGACTTAACTCCATCTATTATACTTGTGAGCATACATTGTATGGCGATCATTGCTGAACCTAAATTATATCTAGAATTAGTATTTGAATCTTTGAGTGCAGATGTGTTTAAAAATTGCGCGTTCACTAAACAATTTGCTTTCATCGGAAATGGGCGGTGTTTTGAAATCTCTTCCCTCTTTTTAACAGTAGGGTGATCAAATACTAAAGAATGATAGATTTCCTTATTCGTAAATCCTGAAATATTTGGATGCATCCTTCTTTGTTTGTTCAGGAGAACTAGATTTTCTAAACTTTCCCCGTTATTAATTTTTTGCACGATTCCTGCATGATGAAATAAATCTTCCTGAAGCCATTTTTTTACATATTGATTTTGATAGCAAGTTGCAATTGGCGGTAATTGTTTAAAATCACCACACACTACGATTCTCTTTCCTAATGTCGCTGCAAATGCAATTTGTGGTGTATAAGCCATACTAATTTCATCAACAATGACCAAATCAAATTGTCGCATGTAGATTAATGGATCGATTGAACACTTTGATAATGTAGTACCTACTACCTTCGCTTGATCAATCAATTCTTTTTCTTTTTCACGAATCTCACCACGAAGCTTATTCAACTTATTTTGGATTTTACTTAACTCGTGTAAGTCACCCCTTGAAGCAACTCCTCTTTTCGCTTTTCTAATCATCGCAGATTTTCGATTATCTAATTTTTCTAACTCTACTTGAACAGACTCATCCTCTACCTCTACAAGTTTTGATGAGAGAATATCATCATGTTGTAGGAGCACTTCATCTTTTGTATATCCGTAGCGGACAATATCTCCACTTTTCCATTTGGCATTTTCTTCAAGCTGAGCAATCACATTTTTCATTAATACATCAACAGCAGCATTTGAATGAGCGATGACTAATACTGATTTATTCTTTTCATAATGTTTTAAAATCATATTCGTCAAATTATAAGATTTACCAGTACCCGGTGGACCCCAAATATAGGTAGTTGCATTATAAAATGAACGATAAATACATTCCTTTTGTATCGAGCTTCCTTCTTTTAATTTTTCAAGGTGCTTTGGCTTTGAATTTGCATTCATTAGTCTCATTATTCGTTTTTGTTTATCTCGATAATCTTTTATTTCATCTAGTCTTTCTATTAGTTGATCTAGCAACTCCCAAGGTTCACTGAATAATTCTGCGTATGGAATGTTAGACTTAAGATTTTCATTTATCTTTATTTCTAATTGTAACCCTTTACTGGAAAGGATTTCGCCTTGATAATCTTGATTTTCAATTTTTATCCTAACTGGCGTTCCATCTGGAACAAATATCTCGGAATAAACAGTAAATAATACAACTGTACTTTGACCTATATCATATAGGGGTGTACCTCTTGTTAATAAATGTCCTCTACCGCCATGAAATTTTAAATAATTCCGCTCTGCTTCCAACGCGATTTGCCATTCTTTTATTAATTCTTTCACATCGATTGTATGTTTCACTTGCATATCTTTCACCTAATTTGTTTTAAATTCCA
>NZ_JBALMS010000202.1:0-2544 GCF_036962205.1 Bacillus sp. JJ664
TTCAAAATGTATTTATATTAACTTACTTATTCGATGGGCAAATACAGAAGTATTATTATGACTTGCACTCTATTAAATATAGATACTTATCAGTAATAAACGATGAATATGAAGGGTATAAACTTGTACCGTATAAAAATAGAATACCTTACAACAAAAAAGAACTAAAAGATAATATTGATATTTACTGTGGTCACTTAAATAAGGTTGGTGATTATAGAAATAACTTATCTAAAAGTTGGTTTGAGAAAGCCAAAAATCAAGATGCAGTTAAACAGTTAAAGAAAAATGCTCGTAACTATTTCATGAATATCTCTAAAAAAACTGTAAATGAAGTAATGTGGACAACTATTAGAGGAGAAAAAGATAAAAGGCAAAAAGGTAAAATCGAAAAGAAAGTTTGTCCAAGTAGTTATGCTAACGGATTTGTACCTATGACGTCACGAGCAACAAATAAATTTAAAGAAAAGGATTGTCTGGCATATCTAGTCAATAGATTTCTTAATCCAATAGAAAAGAAATTCTTTGAACAGTACAGAGTAAAGGTTAATGAAAGCACATGGGCATTATCTGAATTAATTCAATGGGTATGGCGAAGTAGAATTAGAGATGGATTACCAATTCAAATCTATATTCCAAGTAAAAGAATGAGGGATTTACTAATTCAATATTTAGAAAGTGAAATATTTGAGGAAGCACCCATAAATGCAATTGTAGATGAAGCACCAAGTGATTGGCACTTGTAGTTTTAGGTAATTTAACTGCCTAAAAGGTTGTCAAAAACCTAGTAAAAATAAGGACTTTTTTTCAAAACCCTTAAAGAAAATAGATATAAAATTATTTAATTATGTGTGGTAATAAAAGTGACATTTTTAGAAAGATCATCTTTGTTATCGCTACGATGAATTTCTTAAAAACATCACTTTTTTCACCACCTTTATAAATGGAAAGGAAATACTACTTTTAAGTTATTTTCAATATAATCCCTTATCAAGTCCCACTTTAGATTTTCGAAAGCTTGCTTTCGAAAATAAACAAGGACAAAGCGAAGCGTGTCCGCGTTAGAAATTTTACTTTATTTGGCACTTATTTACATGATTGAGAGTAGGGTCTATAATTTAATAAATTTCAAAGGAGTTGATTTTGAGATGAAACATAAGGATTTAGTTGGGCAGCAATTCAATAGGCTGCTAGTAGTTAAAAAATCTGATAAAAAGGATAATAACAGAAACATCTATTGGTACTGTCAATGCGAATGTGGTAACCCAAAACTCTCAGAAGTAACTACTGATGCACTAACACACGATAGAATTAAATCTTGTGGATGCTCTCGAAGAGTTAAAAAAGATTTAATTGGTAAGACGTTTGGACGGTGGACAGTAATAGGCTTTGATAGATATGACAGTAAAAATTATTACTGGCAATGTCAATGCGCCTGTGATTCCGAACCAAGACCTGTAGAACAATCTAGGCTTTTAAATGGAAGATCAGAAAGTTGTGGTTGTTTAGCAAGAGAACTTACAAGTGAACGTAGAAAAAGAGATATTACAGGTCAAAAATTTAATAAACTAACTGCGATTAATCATGTCAATAAAGGTGAGATGGGTATAAGTATTTGGGAATGTTTATGTGAATGTAGCAATACAAAACTTGTTGTACAGGGTGACTTAACTAGTGGTAGTGTTAAATCCTGTGGGTGTTTAAAGCAATTTGAAGATTTAACAGGAAAACAGTTCGGTTGGTTGACAGTTATAAGAAAAAGTCCTAATAAACATGAATTATACTCACTATGGGAGTGTAGATGCAAATGTTGTCCTGAGAAAACAATTGATAGACCATACTATGGTTTAAAAAATGGTTCATATGTTTCTTGCGGATGTTATAGGTATAGAATATACGATAAAGTTACGGTTGGATTAAAGTTCGGAAGATTAACTGCTATAAAAAGAGCATATATACTTGACGATTTAGGAACTTATTATCAATGTTTATGTGATTGTGGTAATTCTAAATATGTATTAGGTGTATCTTTAAGAAGTGGTAAAACGAAATCGTGTGGATGCTTACAAAAAGAAAGAGTAAGTGAAACTCACTATAAGGGAACTTCAACTATTAGTAAATACTGTAGGTCATTACTAACAGATTGGCAAAAAAGAAGTAAAAGAATTTGTAAAAATAAATGCGTTATAACTGGTGATAGGCAATTTGAAATACATCATTTGTACCCTTTTTCTAAAATAATTGAAGAAATTGTTTTAAATGCTAATATACCACTAAATGCTTATATGGAGGAGTATACAGAAGAACAAGTAAATTCCATTAAATATTGGTGTGTAATATTGCATAAAAAATATGGACTTGGGATCTGTTTAAACGATGAAATGCATAAGCAATTTCATTCTGAGTACGGTTACGAGTTTAAAGTTGAAGATTTTAATGAATTTTACAGCAATATAACTGGCAAAGAATTTGATATTAATCTTTCTTGGATTGATAATTAATAAAACCTTTAAAAAAGTTAGTAACTATTTTTACTATTTTTTT
>NZ_JBALMS010000203.1:0-4505 GCF_036962205.1 Bacillus sp. JJ664
TTTACCTGAAGATCAAGTTTCGAAAGAAGATTATGAATGGGCTGATACATTTGTTGGTTTTAGACCAACTCCTAATTTTGAATTTGGAAATATTAAATGGGTGCACTCTTTAGCAGCTGGTGTTGATAGTTTTATGAAACTAGACTGGAATAAAGACGTATTACTTACTCGAACTATAGATGTTTTCGGTCCGAAAATGAGTCAATACTGTTTAAGTTACATATTACAAGATACTCAATTACATGAACAGTTTTCTAATCTACAAAGAGAACGTAAATGGGAGTTTCATATACCTAAATCATTGGAAGAACAAAAAGTTGTCATTTATGGTACAGGTGAAATCGGTGGTTATATTGGGAAAACATTATCTTCTTTAGGTATGAAGGTGTACGGTGTATCAATGAGCGGGGAACAAAAACCATTTTTTGAAAAAGTTGTGACTTTACATAATGCTCATACGATACTAGATCAAACGGATTGGGTAATTGGAGTTCTTCCATCTACTAATGAAACACAAAGTATCATAAATGAATCTACTTTTATGAATTTAAAAAGTGCGGGATTCATTAATGTCGGAAGAGGAGCAACAGTCTCTGAAGTTGATCTTATGAATGCTTTACAGAGTGGAAATGTAAGAAAAGCTATTTTAGATGTTTTTAGTATTGAACCATTACCAGCAACATCAGAATTATGGGAAATGCCGAATGTAACAATTACGCCACATATTTCAGCAGTAACACTTCCAATTGATGGTGTAAAATGTTTTGTTGATACATTAACAAAATTAGAAAATGGCGAGGCTGTAAAAAATAAAGTTGTCATTAATAAAGGCTATTAATTTTTCCATTTTTATCAAATCATGGTAATATATGAATGCAACAAGATGTTTACCCTGAAAGGAGATAGAAGAAAATGGCAATTATAGATGTTTCGATTGTTCCTATTGGCACAGAAACGCCAAGTGTGAGTGCTTATGTGGCCAATATTCATAAGGTTTTAGAAAAGTATAATGGTGAGGTTAAATTTCAATTAACGCCGATGAATACGATTATTGAAGGAGAATTACCATTACTTCTTCAAGTTGTTCAGGAAATGCATGAAGTACCTTTTGAAAATGGTATCTCTCGAGTTGCTACTACAATCCGAATCGATGATCGTAGGGACAAAAAGAGTACAATGGAAAGTAAGTTAGCATCTGTACAAGCAAAACTTGATCAAAATTAATCAAAAAAGTGACTTTACAACCTAATTTTGTAAAGTCACTTTTTTAGATTAAATTATTCTAATAAATTTGACCTATTGAAAATTATAGTATGAATTGTTAAACTAAACTAAATAGTCAGTTTAATTCATAAAAATGTAAGGAGCTAGAATTAATGCCTAAGGTTTCTGATGATTACAAAGAACGTAAAAGAGAAAGTTTATTAGAAAGCGCCTTAAAATGCTTTGGAGAGAAAGGCTTCCATTCTACCACAATGGATGATATAGTTGCATATTCTAAAACTAGTAAAGGTCTAATTTATAACTATTTTAAGAGTAAAGAAGAACTATATTTAGAATTAATGCAAGAACGTACAAAACTTACATTTGAAAGAATTAATGAGCATTTTAAAAACTGTGAAACGGCAACTGAAAAAATGAGAGAGCTGTTCAAGATGTATCGTGAAATAACACTTACTGAAGAATGGCGTCATTTAATTCGAGTGCATATGGAGTTTTGGATTAATTCCGCAAGGCATGAAAATCTTCAGAACATTATGCTTGATCGATATAAAAAACAATATTTGCAATTTATGAATGAAATAATAGAACAAGGTAAGAAATCAGGAGAATTTAAAAAAGAAATACAAGCTGAACTTGTTTCTAGCATTTTTTGGGCTTATATCGATGGAATTTGTCTCCATTATTCAGTTGTTGAAGAAGATGAATTGTATAAGCAACAATTTAAACAAACCGAAGAAATGATTATGAACTATATATTAACCAAATAAATAATATTTAGGTAGTGAAGTTTTAACTTTGCTACCTAAAAAATAAAAAAAGAAAACTGAAAATTTAGTATGTTAAAATTTATTATTGGACATACAATACTTATGAGCTAAAATAAACTTAACAGTCAGTTTTATCTAAAAGGAGGAGATCAATATGAATTCGGTACAAGTAAAATTAATTTATTTAGCATTACATTGTTAATGGGTGAGTAATTGACAAGGGTGAAGGAGATACAATGGGGAAAAAAGTATATTTTTTATACACGAAGGCCTTTTCAGATATTGGAAATATGATGGAATTAGTTGTGATGAATACTGTCATTTATTCTATGACAAAAAGCACAACATGGTTGGCAGCAATCTTAGCACTTCGAGTTTGCGGTGGAATCATCACAAGCTTGTTTTCAGGGGTAATAGCTGATCGATATAATAGACGAAAATTGATGATATTTAGTGATATTACAAGAGGATTATGTATTTTATTTCTTTGCTTTTTTCCTTCACCTACCATGTTTGCAGTGATTGCATTTACATTAGGAGCTTTGGGAAGTTTCTTCACAGTTAGTTTCAGTGCTGAAATCCCACAAATATTTGGCGAAGAAAAAATATTGCAAGTGAATGCCTTTATTTCTAGATTGGCTGCAATTAGTATGGTAATTGGATTTTTAGGTTCTGCATTATTGTC
Source organism: Bacillus sp. JJ664 (assembly GCF_036962205.1). NCBI lineage: Bacteria > Bacillati > Bacillota > Bacilli > Caryophanales > Bacillaceae > Bacillus > Bacillus sp. JJ664. The sequence continues at coordinate 2,677 of NZ_JBALMS010000203.1, forward strand.
TACTATTGTAGATTACAGAGTCATCATTGCAATTGATGCTTTTTCCTATTTCTTATCAGCATATGTTTTATTTTTATTTAAATGGGAAAATAGTGTAAAAAATAGTGGGAAATCAAATTGGGAGCAATGGATAATTGATTTGAAGGAAGTTAAGAACTATGTGTTTTTAAGACCGCTTCTTTTATTAGTCTTTATTGTCTTCTTATGTCAAACGTTTACAGCTAGCTCTCATAATGTAGGTGTACCAATTTTGGCTGAAGAGCTTAGTGCAGACCACATTACTTTATACCAAGGGTTAATCTGGGGCATATGGGGAATCGGTGGGATCATTTCAACTTGGTTAATCCCCAAATTTGTTTGGCTAAAAAAACATTTTCTAGTTATATACTTTGGTACTTCAATTTTAATGTCTACAGGATTTATTTTATTTTTATCTACAAAGTTACTAGCATTTATATTATTTTTTGCTTTCTTCACAGGACTGTTTGATGCCGCAGCAGGAACGTACTTTTCATCAATGATTCAACAAACTGAAAACAAAATAAGAGGAAGAATTTTTGGCGTAACGAATCTATTAAATAGACTTGGTTTTACACTTGGATTTGTGGCATCTTCTCTTATATTAAAATATTTAACAATGCCACATCTTGTATGGTTATTTCACGGGAGTATGATTTTGATTATACTCGTAATCTCAATTATTCTGTTTTCAAGAAAAATGTTTCACTTTGATCATGATCCGACACTAAAACAAGAGGTTGAACTAGTTGTTAGTAAATAAAATCTGATTTTAGGGGTGCTCTTACAATGGAAACAAATATTAAGAATGACTTAACAAAAGCTGATATAGAAAATATTAAGTACCACAGATGCTCCGAAGTAGATATTGATTTTGTATACAAAGCTTTTACAATCGGATTTTCTGATTATATCGTAAAGTTCGAATTAACAGAGGAACAATTTGTTGCCAATTTTTTTGGCCCAGAAGGAAATCATTTAGAACATTCTTTTGTTGCCATTCATGATAGTGAAGCTGTTGGGGTCATTTTGGGTGGTATTAAAGAATATGAAAATATGAAAACAATGAGATGTGGGACACTTGCTATTAGTCCTAATTATCGAGGGAAAGGTGTAAGTCAAAAGTTATTTGATTTACATAAAGATGAGGCAAAAAAACATGGATGCAAACAATTATTCCTTGAGGTTATTGTAGGGAATGATCGAGCAATACAGTTTTACAAAAATTTAGGTTATGAAAAAATCTATGATATTTCTTATTTTAGTAAAAAAGATTTATCAGATTTTGAACAATTGAAATCAACTTCCGAGTGTGAAGTTCGTCAAATTCAATTCGATTCATTTACACAAATTGTTAACAAATGGAACTATCATATTAATTGGCAAAATGATGTTGAATATTTAGAAAAAGCGCCTAAGGTTACATACTTCGAGGCGTATCTCGACCAGCAAATTGTAGGTGCAATAGCTGTGCACGCTAGTGGTAAAATCAGTTTCTTATATGTAGATCAGAATTATAGAAATCAACAGATTGCCACAAAACTATTACAAACAGCATTTTTACATTTAGATTGTAAAGCATTCTCAATTGGTTTTCCGAATAATAGTCATTTGGAAGGTTTTTTAACATCATTAGATTTTCAAAAAGAAAAATTGGCTCAATATGAAATGTATAAGAGATTAGTATAGTAAAGAAAAACGCTAAGTGATCGTAATTGTATGTTTACCTAGTTAGTTGAACTTGCTCATAGTAATACTTCACTTCGTACACTAAATAGTATGGAGGTGAAATATTATGTATCAAAATCAAT
>NZ_JBALMS010000204.1:0-1601 GCF_036962205.1 Bacillus sp. JJ664
GGTTTATTTCACTTATTCATATTTATTTTATGAAAAAAAGTTAGTGAAGCTGCATTTCTGTAGAGATTTTTATTACGATACCCTTAATCTCTAAGTATGTTGGAACATTAATTTTCCATCCTTTTTGTTAAAAATTCGGATCATAAATTGTCTTATTTTCTCTTTCGAAATGCCTATTTTCATTCAATCCTCTATAGATCCATTCTAAAGTGGAAAGTATCATCCCTTATAGATTGGTTCTTCTTTTTCCTCGAATTTTCTTTTGTCTTGTCATTAAAAAATCTCATTTCATTAATGACACTTACATGGTTATGATTGCGTTAGTCAATTAATATTTATAAAAGTTTTAAGCAATGCCCTAACTATGAATTGCCACTGCAAAACGAATCCCCTATTTCCTGATCAAGAATTCCTTATATTGCCAATTATTTAATATCTATTTTATATAAAAATAACACAAAATAGATGTATTCAATTACTAAACATCGGAGTTGACTTAACCTGTGAAAAAAACTTTTTTTATTGTAATCGTTTCCTTTTCATTATTTTGCTTTACAGAACTTACTTACGCTACAACAGACGAACCAGTTCTCTTCCCAATTAGCTTTCAAATAGAAATTCAGAATTGGGAAGCTGTCAATAAATTACTCCCAAAATACTCGAAGTTCACTGTAATTGATGTGGATAGTGGCAAGAGTTTTAATGTACAACGAAGAGCTGGTAGTAGACATGCAGATGTTCAACCATTAACAAGGGAAGATACAAAGATAATGAAGGAAATATACGATGGGAATTGGAGTTGGCGAAGAAAGGCTGTATTAATTTTAGCTCAAGACAACCTAATCCCTGCTTCCATGCACGGAATGCCACATGGTGCAGGTTCACTTCAAAACGGTTTCCGTGGTCACTTTTGCATTCATTTTTTGGGAAGCACAACACATCGGACAGGAAAATCAGACTTTTCTCATCATGTAATGATCCTTAAAGCTGCTGGGAAGATTGATGAATACATGAATAACGTTCCACCTTCCCAAATATTAAATGTATTTTTGGTTACTATTAAAAACCAAGATAAAGGGATGATTAAAAATATTGCCATAAGTAATCAAAAAAATATTGAAAAAGAGCTAAAAAAAATAGAAAAAATTGAAGCAATACAGTGGAGGACTTTGCCCCAAACAAAAGTGACAAAGCCATACTTTTTAGCAACTGAAATCCCAGTTGAGGTTAGTCTTTTTATAAAAGATAAAGGGCGGATTAGAACCAAACTTTCCTTTACTTTGGCGAGAACGTCACCTCTTTCTCCATGGAAAGTGAATATAGATCCTTTACTATCAATTATTAAATAGTTGTCTAATTACAGGGGGTAGAGATTTACATGTAAATGATTTTATAGAAATTATTGTATGTCATCCAATTTACTTCTAAAGATTTGTCATTAACGATTAAATGGTGCAAATGATTTAGTGCATCGTTCTGTGTTTTTAACTAACTGTCTCGTTAGTTGAATTAAGTATCTAAAAATGATGGTGTTGTAAATGCGGTTATTTTTAGTACAAATAAATAGATAAAATAATTTAAAATTATAATCTATATTTTCT
>NZ_JBALMS010000205.1:0-3086 GCF_036962205.1 Bacillus sp. JJ664
AGGCATCATTTTACCAAAAGGAAAAACAATGAAAAAGACAATCAATTTTGACATACTCAACGCTAAATTAAAGCCAGGCTATTATCGAGTGATTGATCATGTTTATTTAGATCAAGACAAAAAGAAGGACGCAAATTTATCAGCAATTTTTCAAATAAAATAAAGACAGTTTTCGAATACATGATTACTAAAAAACTTTAGCATACGCCCTTTTTCATTGAGCTTGGAATGAAAATCCTGGGTGAAGACGATGAGGGAATACATAGATCCCCTTCCAACCGCTCTTTTAAGGAGTCTGGCACCTTATGATGTCTTTATCCTGAAAAGGTATAAATCAACAAAATACGAAAAAAAGTTCCCTTAAAGAAGGGAACTTTTTTATTTATGCTTTTTGATAACGTAATACAGGCTTACGAGCAGCTAATGTTTCATCAAGACGACTTACTACTGTTGTATGTGGAGCCTCTTGAACGATTTCTGGATTTTCTTCTGCTTCTTTCGCAATCGCAATCATAGTATCAATGAATGAATCCAATGTTTCTTTCGATTCAGTCTCAGTTGGTTCAATCATAATACATTCTTCCACGTTTAATGGGAAGTAGATTGTTGGTGGATGATATCCAAAGTCTAATAAGCGTTTAGCAATATCTAACGTACGAACGCCTAGTTTCTTTTGACGTTTACCACTTAATACGAATTCATGCTTACAATGACGATCGAATGGAAGATCAAAGTGTGGCTCTAATCGACGCATCATGTAGTTTGCATTTAAAACTGCATCTTCAGTAACTTGTTTTAATCCTTCTGGACCCATTGAACGAATATAAGTGTATGCTCTCACATTAATTCCAAAGTTACCGTAGTAAGGTTTAACTCGACCAATTGACTCAGGACGATCAGAATTTAAAACATACTCATCTCCAACTTTTTCAACGATTGGTGCAGGTAAATATGGAATTAAATCTGCTTTAACCCCAACAGGACCTGAACCAGGACCGCCACCACCGTGTGGACCTGTAAACGTTTTATGAAGATTTAAATGTACTACGTCAAATCCCATATCTCCAGGACGAGCTTTACTTAATACTGCGTTTAAGTTTGCTCCATCATAGTAAACTTTACCACCTGCAGCATGGATAATCTCAGAAATTTCATAAATATCTTCTTCAAACAGACCTAATGTATTTGGATTTGTAAGCATTAATGCTGCTACATTTTCGTCAACTACACGACGTAAATCGTCTAAGTCTACTAAACCATTTTCATTTGACTTAACTGTAATCGTTTCAAATCCCGCAACAGTTGCAGAAGCTGGATTTGTACCATGTGCTGAGTCAGGTACGATTACTTTTGTACGGTTGAAATCACCACGGCTTTCATGATAAGCACGGATAATCATTAATCCAGTCCACTCTCCATGAGCACCAGCTGCTGGTTGTAACGTAACTTCATCCATACCTGTGATTTCTTTTAATTCCTGTTGAAGCTCATGCATTAACTCAAGAGCACCTTGAACAGTATAAGTATCTTGTAATGGGTGAATATGAGCAAATCCGTTCATTCGAGCAACAGCTTCATTAATTTTCGGATTATATTTCATCGTACAAGAACCTAATGGATAGAAACCTGAATCAACGCCATGATTTCTCTTAGAAAGAGCTGTATAATGACGCATTAAATCTAATTCAGATACTTCTGGTAAATTTGCTTTTTCTTTTCGAATATAAGTCGCTGGAATAACATCTTCAATATTAATGTCTTCAACATCCATTACTGGAAGACTATAAGCAATACGACCTTCTTTACTCATCTCAAAAACTAACGGTTGATCCTTCAGCATGTTGCATCCCCTTTCCGTCTACTAATAATGCAAGCTCTTCTACAAACGTATCAATATGTTGTTTAGAACGTAGTTCAGTTACAGCGATTAACATATGATTTTCCATAGCAGGTTCAACTTTTGCTAAATCGTAACCACCGATAATTTTCTTCGCAAATAATTCTTTATTAATTTCTGACACATTATGTTTTACATCGATAACTAGCTCATTAAATGCCGCTCCTTCGAACACAACAGAAATGCCGCTTTGCGCTAATTTCTTTTTCATATATTGAGTGCGTTGAATGTTTTGTGTTGCCATTTCAACTGCCCCATATTTACCAAGTGCCGTCATTGCAACTGAGGCTGCTAATGCATTCAAAGCTTGGTTTGAACAAATATTAGAAGTCGCTTTATCACGACGGATATGTTGCTCACGTGCTTGAAGTGTTAATACAAAACCACGACGTCCTTCACCATCAACTGTCTGACCAACTAAACGACCAGGCATTTTACGCATTAATTTTGTTGTCGTAGCAAAATAACCACAGTGTGGTCCACCAAATTGAGTAGGGATACCAAATGTTTGAGCATCTCCTGCAACAATATCAGCACCAAATTCACCTGGAGGAGTTAATGCAGCTAATGCTAATGGATTACTTGATACAATAAATAAGCTTTTTCCAGTATGAGCAACTGGTTCAATTTCATCTAATGGTTCAATTTGTCCATAGAAGTTAGGGTATTGAACGACAACACACGCTACATTATCGTTCATTTCATTTTTCAGCTCTTCGATATCAGTTTTTCCATCTTTCAGACCAATTTCAACAACCTCTAAGTGTTGACCCTTAGCATAAGATAAAATAACTTCACGTGACTCCGGATGAACAGCTTTTGAAACTAAAATTCGTTTTTTACCAGTATGACCAGCTGCTAAAGTAGTCGCTTCTGCAAGAGAAGTTCCACCATCATACATTGAAGAGTTTGCAACATCCATTCCAGTTAATTCACAAATCATTGTTTGGAATTCAAATATCGCTTGAAGCTCACCTTGTGAGATTTCAGGTTGATATGGAGTGTATGCAGTATAAAACTCTGAACGAGAAATGACATGATCAACTACTGTAGGTAAATAATGATCATATACTCCTGCACCTAAGAATGACACATATTCTCTTAAGTTCGCATTTTTATTAGCTAATCCATTAAGTTCTTGTAATAAATCAGATTCAGATTTTGCTTTTTTAATATTTAATAATCCATT
>NZ_JBALMS010000206.1:0-1477 GCF_036962205.1 Bacillus sp. JJ664
AAATGTATTTTCAATGAGAGAAGAAAATGGAATTAAACCTACTATTTTAGAAACATCAGACGTTCACTCAATTAAAGAATGTATTCAATTTATTCTTAACGGTTATGTGATTTCAATTGATGGAAATAAACAGAAAGTTACAGCTTATTTAACCGTTCACAAAACAGACCGCTCCGTTCAAGAGTCGGCTAATGAACGCATCATAATGGGTGCGCATGATAGCTATGTGGAAAGTTTAGAAACAAATACAACTTTAATCCGTAAAAGAATACGTTCAAAAGATCTTGTTATAAAGAATATAAAGCTGGGAAAAAGATACCCTGTCTCACTTTCAATCTTCTATTTAAAAGATAAAACCCCACCTAGTATGATAAGCGCTTTAGAGCAAAAATTAAACAAATTTACTTTGGAGGAAAAGGTTGAATCTGTTCAAATTCAAGCGATGTTAGAAGAACACCCTGCTTCGTTTTTTCCACAGGTTATGTGTACTGAACGACCGGATCTAACAGTTCAACACCTTTTAAAAGGAAAACCTGCAATTCTTTTAGATAACGATCCGAATGCATTGTTATTTCCATATAATATGTATGGTTTTTTTCAAAGCCCAGAAGATTTCAATTTTCGATGGCTAATTGGAGCATTTTATTTCTCATTGCGATTTCTCGCTTTTTGGATATCTGTTCTATTGCCAGCTTTATATATCGCAGTAAGTTCATTTCATTCGAATATTTTACCAATCGGCTTATTTTACACTTTAAAACTATCAACTGAAAATATACCGCTTCCTCCATTAATAGAAGCGTTAACAATGCAATTGTTTTTGGAGTTGTTGAGAGAGGCTGCATTACGATTACCACAAGCTATTGCTTCAACAATCGGGACGGTCGGAGCCATTGTAATAGGTACAGCGATTGTTCAAACGAACCTAATATCAAATACGATGGTTGTTGTAATTGCGGCCACTGCGGTCGCATCATTCGCGATTCCGTCGAAAGATATGTCGATTTCAGCAAGGTTAATAGGCTTACCCCTTCTTTTATTCGCTTCACTTTTTGGGTTTTTAGGAATCGCGTTAGGCATGTTTTTGATTGTAGGACATCTGAGTCAAATACAATTATTTGGAAAACGTTATTTAGAAAATCCTGGTTTTTCTGAATTTGCTTTTATTCGAAAGAGAAAGGGTAAAAAACATGATTTCAAATAAGCACTTATTTTTTTTAATACTGTTTACACAATTCGGAATTTCAATTACCAGTTTACCTAATACAATCTATAAAAAAGCCGGTCATGACGGTTGGATTTCAGTATTACTGGGTGGTGTGATTATCCAAATTCTTTTATTTGTTTATTACGGATTGTATAAGCAGTTCCCAAATACTTCCTTCACAGACTACACAAAAATTCTGACAAGTTCGTTTGTTGGTACTTGTATAAATGTGTGTTATTATATTTATTTTATATTTGTTATATTTCAAGT
>NZ_JBALMS010000207.1:0-825 GCF_036962205.1 Bacillus sp. JJ664
TATCTAGAACTTCTTCTAATATTAATTCTGCTTTATCCAGCAGCTTGCTCTTGATTAATTGGAGCGAAAGCAGCATCTTAGAATCTAGTATTCTTTTTATATTATTATTTTGTACAAAAATCGGGATCGCTTTATTACAAAAGTACATCGATACTGATGGTTGATTTATTATTTGATAGATTAATGCTCTATAAAAGCAAAACTCTTGATACTCAACCTCTATATTTGGAACAAGGTCTTGCACTTCATCCATAATTAAAAGTGAATCATCATATTTTTTTTCCTTAATATAAAATATCGAAAGTGTAAACAAAAATTTTATTAATTCATGTTGGGAAAATTTTTTCCGCTTTTTCTCAAGTTGCTTCCACTTTTTCCTAGCATTCTGCATATCTTCAATAAAAATATAATATCTCCAAATAACAATCGAAAATTCATTCGATATACTAGTATAATGAATCAATTCTTCATTTAAAACAAGTTCATCAAATATCTGCTTACTAAGTTGATAGTCTGCTCTTTCAATTAAATTCCATAGTCTTTTTAACTGGACCATGATTTCATCTAAATTAATCACATCCGCTTCTTTTTCAACTTTCATTTTCTTTAGAAGTAGTTCAATCGTCTCTATACCAGCCTCTTTATTCCCATTTTCTATTTTACTTAAGTGTGATACAGAACAAATGCCTTCACATAGTTTTTCCTGTGTCCACCCTAATTTCTTTCTATGATGATAGATCATTTTACCGTATTGCATATCGAATCTCCTGTTCTAATTAATCGATTCATTTTAAAAAACTTCACTGAATTTTATTATATTAATAT
>NZ_JBALMS010000207.1:848-1279 GCF_036962205.1 Bacillus sp. JJ664
TCGAAAAAATATTTTTCTTAGCATTTTTTCATCAATTGTTTACATTCATTTTCTCGTAAAATTCTTGATTATCATGTTAAAAATTTTCCCAATACAAAATATTCTTAGAGAATGCTATCATTTAAGTATAAGCAATTAAACGATACTAACTTTTGTCTCTTTATTAGTATTATTTAAATGCACCCCCATTTAATAACAGTTTAAAGCAAGATGTATTTGTTACATCTTGCGATTTTTTTGTTTTTTAACTATATTTTCATGTATTCCCAGGAATAAGATCAGTCTAATACTTAATAATTTCTATCCTTAATTTGAATATAACTTGAAGGGGATTCAAATGGAAAAAAAAACAGCTTCATTGTATTTGGTAATATTTGGTATATTTATTATACTCCTTTTATCATTAAATTTATATATTGAAAAAGAAAAAC
>NZ_JBALMS010000208.1:0-2514 GCF_036962205.1 Bacillus sp. JJ664
ACATAAAATGTACCATAAATACTCAAGATTTAAATTTTTTTAAAAATTTAAACTTCCGACAGTAAATGACAAAAAAAGTAGCTTTCAAATTTTTTAGATTGTAACAATTTAGGCAATTGCATCATACAAATACTAAAAGAATAAATATAATGGGTGTGAGAAAAATGAGACATCAAATGTTTCCTCCAAATCACGTTGATAACAGTTTTGAATGGTTTCGAAATCAGCATCAATTAAATGACCATTATTTTCATAATGGAGCTTTTAATCCGTATGATTTAAACCAACAACAAAACGAAATGATTCAACGGTATTATGGGAATATGATTCAACCATATTCTCAAAACCAAGTACAAACAACAGAGATTCCGCAAACTATGCAAATGATGGAAACGGCTCCTATAAGCGAGACTCAAACATTTCAGGACATGGAGAAAATGGAAGACATACAACACCATCCTTATCCAGAACAAGGTACTATGTTTGCAACACCGCCTGAATATACCCAAGTACAGTCACACATGATGCAAAATCCTGCGGGACAATATCCTAGTCAGCCATATTCTACGTCAATAGAGAGCGGTTTTCCTGGTTACGGACATCAGCAGCAAGCGACGAATTATTCTAATTTTCAATTGTATTCCAATCCTTATGGAGACCAAAATTTTCATACACAATTTCCTAACTTTACTCAACAGCAACAACCACAACAACCACAACAATACCAACAACCACAACACCAACAATTTGGGCAAATGATGCAGGGAGGTCCGTTTTCAACACCTCCAATGTTTGCACCAAGTACACCTTATCCAACACAACCAAAACAATTAAACCAACAAAGTAATAATGGTCAATCGTTTCAATTTTCTTCTATTTTAAATCAATTTAAGAATACTTCTGGATCGTATGATGTACCCAAAATGATGAGCACAGCAGGACAAATGATGAATACCGTGAATCAAGTTGGAGGACTGTTCAAGCAAATTGGATTTTTCTTCAAATAAAAAAGCCAGGATTTTTCCTGGCTTTAATTTTGTAGACAAAGCATAAAAAAAGATATAATGTCTGAAAGCAAGTTGATTCCTGACTTTAATCATTTCTAGAAAGAGAATGTACTAGCTTATAACGATCAGCACGGTACACAGTCAATTCATGTTCAAGTACTTTTCCACTTCTCAAGTAAGTTGTACGATCAATGGATAAGACAGGAGAATTTGGTGGTATTTCAAGCAGGTTTGCTTCTTTTTCAGTTGCTAATCTTGCTTGAATTGATTGATCTGCATATTGTATTGGATCAGGTATATTTGAATTTACATAATCATAAAATGATTTTTCAAGTACAGCTTGATTTAAGTTTGGGGCTAATTCGCATGGCACATAAATGCTCTCAATAGACATCGGCTTCAGATCAGCTAGACGGACTCTTTTAATTTTATAAATGGGATCATTTTCAGTTATTTTTAATATATTTGCTAATGATGAATCTGTTTTTGTGATTTCGAATTCAATTAATTTGCTACTAGGTTTTAATCCTCTTTCGATCATTTCTTCGGTGTAACTATTTAATCTACTAATTCGTTTCTCTACTTTTTGACGACTAACAAATGTACCTTTTCCTTTTTGACGATATACGAAACCTTCTTGAACAAGATTATTTAAAGCTTGTCTTACAGTCATTCTAGAAATCTGGAATTTTTCAGAAAACTCTCTTTCAGAAGGAATTAATTCATCGGCTGGATATTCTCCAGAAGTAATTTTTGATTTTATATATTCTAAAAGTTGATGGTAAATTGGAACTGGTGAATTTTTGTTAATCATGGTTTACTCCTCGTATAGCTGTATATTTACATTTTTTTGGTAAATAAAACGATTTCATACTTATTTTATAGGAATAAAATGGAATCGGCAACGGTAGAAAATTCATTTGTAAATGTCAAAATATTTAAACTTTTATTTACGTTAAATTAATAGTTGTGAATTTTGTTCAAACCTTTTAAAATTAAAATTGTTGACATTTTAGATACTTTAATATATTGGGGAGAAAAAGATTGAAAAACAAAATTCTTTTTTTATTTTTTATTACTTTAACATTAACGTTTATTATCTTTACTAGTTTTAAACAAGCATTATATGTAATTCTTTCATAGAAATCAAAAATCTTTAGTTCATTTNNGCATTATTTCCGACACAAATTAATTTATATACATCTAAGATTAAATCGGATATTAATTTCCTCGAGAGAACAGTAATGATCGTACAAGCTATAAAAATGGTTCCACAAATTCGATTCTATTGATCATCTTAACAATTATTTTGTTACTCCAATAAATTATCCTGCATTTACAATAGATGTCGTAAGTAGAAATGTAATTAGATTTTAGTTAAGAAGATTATTTTATAAAAGTGAATATTTGAAAAGAATACAAATAACGAAGGAAGAGCATTTTGTTCTTCCTGATTTCTTGTGAGGTCATATGAAAGTACTACTTGTTTCAGGATATAAATCTTTTG
>NZ_JBALMS010000208.1:2532-2757 GCF_036962205.1 Bacillus sp. JJ664
AATTAGGCATTTCATCAAATAAACATGATGCGGTAAAATACATAAAAAAAGCAATAAAAAATAAAATTCTTTCTTACATCGACGATGGTTTGGAATGGATAATCATGTCTGGTCAAATGGGAATTGAATTATGGGCAGCGGAGGTTGTTTTTGAGCTTCAAATTGATTATCCACACTTACAATTAGCAATCTTCACGCCTTATGAAGAACAAGATAAAAACTGGA
>NZ_JBALMS010000209.1:0-1936 GCF_036962205.1 Bacillus sp. JJ664
CATGTAAATAAATTGATATTTTTTTGGAGGGTATTAAATATGAAGAATAAAGAAAATATTAACAACAAATTTAACCGATACGTTGAACCAGATGGACTAGATGTAGAATTCTCGGAGGAATTAGCAGATCAAAATGATATTCAAGCACAAGAGCGTTCGGCTGCTGCTGATGCTCGCGTAAAGCATAAGCAATAAAAAAAGGTATGCGTTATTCGCATACCTTTATCTCTTGGTTTTTATATTTTGACTACAAACTGAAAGGTATGCGTTCGCATACCTTTACACATATTATTTATTTAATTCTGCATCAATTGCAGCTTTAATTGACTCAAGGCTTGGATCAGCTGTTGCTTTTCCGTTTACAAATACAGTTGGGGTTCCTTGAACACCGTAATGATTAGCGATTGCAACATCACTAGACACTTGCTTCATTGCTTCTTTTTTATATAAATCTTTTTTAAACTTCTCTTCATCTAAATTTGGCATAACAGATTTCGCAAGTTCGGTTAACTTCTCTTTTGTTGCCCAAGTTTTCGTTTCATCCTCTTGTTTTGCATAAATTTCTTCTTGGAATTTCCAAAATGCATCCTTGTCATAGCTATATACTACTTCAGATGCTAATGCCGCTAAATTTGAATCCTTAGCGATAAACGGGTAATTGATAAATGTAAAAGAAATTAAACCTTTATCGATATATTCTGATTTAATATTAGGAAAAACGATTCTTGTCCAGTCTGCACAAATTGGACATTTATAATCACCAAATTCTACTACTTCAATTTTAGCATTTTTATTTCCAATTGTTGGCTGGTCTTTTGTATTAAACCCGTCCACTTTTACGTCATTTACACCAGAAATTGTCGGGTATGATTCTTCTGCTTTTTTATCTTGAACTTTAGAGACATAAAACAATGCTCCTAGTAAGAGTATAATGCCAACAAAAACAGATATGGCGAATGTTTGATTATTATTCTTTTTTTTCATTACTGCTAAGCTCCCCCTACTTTTGTAATGTATATTATTGTATCATAAAGTAGATGAAGCTAACTATTTATTACTTTGTACTATAAATATATATTACGATTTATTAGACATAATTTAGACATATTTATCTCGAAAGGAAGATATTTTTTTGAAAAAAACAGAAATCATTATACTAACAGGTTTTTTGGGGAGTGGAAAAACAACATTACTAAAACAGTGCTTACAAACAGAGCTAGCAAATAATCGTAAAATAGCAGTTGTAATGAATGAAATAGGTAAAATCTCAATTGACTCTAACGAAGTTTCCGAGGACGTTCGCTTAAAAGAATTACTAAACGGTTGTGTTTGTTGTACNNNNCTTATCTTTAGTACAAAATAATGAACTTGATTGTATTTATATTGAAACAACTGGAGTCGCAAATACCATTGATGTAGTTGATGCTTGTACCTCAGCTCAAACTGTAGAATCCCTCGTGATTAAAGGCGTTTTATCTACAGTCGATGCTACACGTTGGTTAACCAAAAACGAATTAAGTCCTACAATTAGATATTTACTCGTTCAACAGATTTCTTATAGTAATTTATTATTTATTAATCGTTTACAAAATTTATCGACCCACGAACAAGAACATGTCTTACATGAAATAAAATCAATCAATCCCAATATAATCACTGAAAATACGAATGCTAATGACTTTCTAACGAAACTAAGCTTTTTAGCCAGTACAATCGAGCATGAAAAATTTGATGTAAATACATCATTAAAAATTAAAACCTACACTCATGAACAAAATCTTTCTTATGATAAAAAACAATTTGAAGAATTTCTAAGAAATGCTCCGAGTAATTTATTTCGCATAAAAGGCTATGCTTCATTTAAAGGCGACCCAATATTATATAATGTCCAATATTCAAATGGACTCGTTACCTATGAAAAGGAATTAATGAAGCT
>NZ_JBALMS010000210.1:0-1645 GCF_036962205.1 Bacillus sp. JJ664
AAGCAAAACGACTTTCCATGATTTAACTTAAAATCACAAAATGACCATAATTAACAAAACCTTTCAAGGAAGGTTAATTGGCATTCTTATGTAGGACTTGTCCCAAAAGAATATTCTAGTGGATCAAACCGTTGGCAAGGATCCATTACGAAAGTTGGAAATTCCCATATCCGTCGTGCTTTAGTGGAAAGTTCATGGTCATATCGACATCGTCCTTCTCTTAAAGGTAAATTATTGAAAGACAAGCTAATCAACCAATTGAAGCCCGAAGAATTGCCTGGAAAGCCCAACACCGTCTCAATTTAAAGTATAACCGAATAACTTCTAGAGGAAGAACTCGTAAATTTGCAGTGGTCGCAGTTGGTAGAGAACTAATTGGATTCATATGGGCGATTGGTTGTAGTATCGAAGATTCTCAAATCAATCAAACAGGTGAAAATTACTGAATATGCGCCGTTAGATCGAGGCAGCTACATAACAAATATAACGAAATGTGGTAACCAACCCACGCAAATCAGACTGTAAATCACCGTTAATTTATTTGCCTTCGTGCCAAGCTTTTAAAACATTTTCTTTATCTTTAAAACTAAGAATATCTACCATTATATTATTGTCATTCATAGAATTAGAGATTTAATTTTGAATTCTAGGTTGGTAGTCTTTATTTAAGTCTGCCTAAAAAAATAAAAAAACTGATATTAGTACCTTTTGGGTCCAGTGGTTTGACAGTTTAGTTCATATCAGTTTAATAAGATCATATTTAAAGGAGTTTATTACCATTCTATATCCGTAAAAAATTCTGATAGAAGTCTTCTTTCGATTTTTCCAATTTAAAATAGATCCTTAGAGGTTTCAAACTCTTGAGTAAAAGAATCCCTGACTCTCGTAAGATAATATGCACATGGATTTTGGCTTATCAATATTCTTCATTTTGATAAGTAAAAGAGTATTCTTCCCCAATTGCTATACCCTTATGGAGCTCTGTAAACTCTATTAAAGTCATCTTCCCACCACATACGAGCATTTTAAAATTTATACCTCTTATTGGATTTTATTAATTTCAGCAGCAGTACGAATTCCTGCTTCAATTGCTCCTTGTATCCATCCTGGTGTAGATGATGAGTGAGAGCCAGCAAAATGTATTCTTCCTTCTGGACTACTAATATATTGGCCAAATTCTTTTTGTTGGTCAGGTTTATACATAATAAATGCTCCTCCAGAAAAAGGATATTCCATCCAACTATGTGTATATCCTACAATAAACTCAGAATAAACTTGATTCCCAAATATAAATGAAAGATTATTTAATGCCATACTTATTCGATCTTCTTCAGTCATACTTTCCCAAATATCAGAATCATCTCCCCAAGTATAACTTGCTAAAACAACACCTGTTTCATTGGAACCTAAGTTGTGGCTAGGAAAATATGAAAATTTGATAGGTAAATCAGTCGTTATTTTACCACCGAACAAACCTAATTTTTCCCAAAACCTTGTTTTAAATTGCAATCCAATTTTAGTTGAACTAGTATAGTGTATCTCCCTGATGACTTTCCATTTATTACGAGATATGGATTCATATGGGAATATGTTTACGAAGTTTAATAATGAATAGGGGATAGTTGTAATAACATAATCACAAATT
>NZ_JBALMS010000211.1:0-1520 GCF_036962205.1 Bacillus sp. JJ664
TTTATCAATTAAAAATTCATATGTTTTTTCATCCCACCCATTCTGGAAAATCTTGTCGATCACATTGCTCCAGATTTTTTCACTTGATATAGAATGAAGGGTTGTATGTAATGAATCTTGAATGATTTTTTCTATTGATTCCTTTTGAATTGAAGAGCCAAATTCCTGTATGGAAGATATGATTTTTTCTTTAGAATCTTCATCATTCAGCATATTTTCAAAAGAGTCTACACCTTTTTCAATCCATTGCTGTTCATTTACTTTTTCAATTAAACTTTCTTTACTAAGCCATTGATTATTCAATGAAGATAAAATACCTTCAGTGATTTTAGCTCTATTTTTAGGAAGTAAAGCTGTATGCGGGATTGGAATATTAAGTGGGTGTCTAAACATTGCTGTAACAGCGAACCAATCGGCAAGTCCCCCTACTAGTGCAGCTTCAAATCCTCCTGATAATATTTGAATGATTTTTGCTTGAAACGGCATTGTTGCGACAAATCCAGTTGATGCAACCAACAAAGATAGATTTGCAAGCCGTTTTGAATTTTTTTCAACCATTACATTATTGCCTCCTATTGCTGTTTGAAAATAGTATATCACTGATTGATGACAATCCTAAATTTTGGGAAATTTCGTTTTGACCGTAATTAAAAAATATGAAAATTGCTTAAAAGTACTAATCAATATTCTTTTGAAAATGATGACATGTAATATCCAAACCATTCTTTAGGTAAAAACGATGTGCATCAAATCTATTTACACCTGAGTCTAAATGAAATTGTTTACATCCTTTTTTCGAGGCTTCTTGAATTAACCAGTTCCATAAAATTTTAGCATATCCATTTTTTCTTCTACTTTCGTTTGTAATTAAATCATCAACATATAAGTATCGATCCCATGCTAATGATTCAGTAAATCTATAACCTGCTACAGCCATTACATCATCTTCTTCAATGACTACTATTAAGGAATAATCATGTTTTACCATTAATCGTCTGATTTTACTTACATATTCAGTTTGATCTAAATGAGGTCTTAGTTGTTTGACTGTATGAAAAGTAAGCATGATCTCTTCATCGCTTAGCATAATTTTTACTTCTGGCATCATGAGACAACTCCATTCAAAAAATGTTTTCAGTAAGATATAAAATTAGTCTAACTTAAAAATACCAAATTTTAGTGATTTTAAGAAAGGATTTTCTAAAAATTAATAGAATGTAACAAATTAAAATTATAGGGTTAGGAAGGATTTGAAAATGGGTAGAAAAATAATGTATTTCATTGCATCTGTCATATTCATTTTATCAATTTTTATCTATTTCAATTTTTTCCGTGGCATCACTCAAGATACAAATTTTTTATTGATTAATAAAGTTGAAGTTTCCGAGAATGTGATTAATCTTCATGCATCAAACCCTAAGAGTGGAATCATGATTAGTGGCATAGACAAAACTTATAAAAATCATATTGTCTATCTAAAATTCCGAGGAGCATTAGTTAATGAATATGGTAATTCGATT
>NZ_JBALMS010000212.1:0-2126 GCF_036962205.1 Bacillus sp. JJ664
GTATATTATGAAATAATTAAAGAAAGAAAAGAAATATCATTAGATGAAGATTATAACTCTAAAAGTTTTAAAGAGTTATATAATTATTTTAATAACAAATGTGTATACTGTGAAACACCTTTTAATATTGTTCCATTGATATTAGAAAATTTTAGACCTTCACAAGGATCGTTAAATGTTTACAATGGGAAATTTTATCCTGAACATTATCAATGGTTAAATAAAGAATGGGAAAATTTACTAGTTCTTTGCGTTGAGTGTAGTCGCGCAAAAAGCAATAGATTTCCAATAGTCGGTGATGTTTGTTCTATCGGAGCTAAAGGAGTTGAATTGAATCAAGAAAAACGTTTATTAATAGATCCGTGTAGGGATTTTCCTGAAAGGCATTTTTTTTATGATGAATTTGGAGGTATGTATTCTAATACATTAAAAGGTAGAATTACAATCGACATATTAAATCTTAATAGAGAATCCTTGGTTATTCGTAGACGTGCAAGCCTTGAAGAACTTAAATCAAAAATTAATAGTTTTATAAATTCAGATATTAACAATCATTTAATTAAAAGTGAAATATTGAATTCAATAAATGAATTATCATATGCAGGTATTAAAAGATATATGATCGCTAGATGGGCGGCAGAAGAGCGAAATTCTTATTGGAACGAAATAAGATCGTTAGCTTTAATAAAAGATTATGCAATAGAAGAGAATAATGTTGAAATGAGAAGCGTTGAGCAATTCAATATTAGATCTGTTAAAAAATATCAGTCTGTAAAATTACGAAATTTGGATGATTTTAGTATTGAAAACCAAGAAGATTTAAATAAATACTATATTAAACAACGTTTTATTGAGTGGATCGAATTAAAAAACTTTAAAAACTTAGACTATATTCATTTGGAATTTAACAGTTTCTCTAAAAATGCACCATGGTCGATGTTACTGGGTGAAAATGGAATTGGTAAAAGTTCTGTTTTACAAGCAATTGCATTAACATTAATGGGTGTTAAAATCAGAAATAAAATTATGAAAAACAAGGCAAGTGATTATTTAAAACAGGGAACAAATGAAGGATACATTAAAATTAAATTAACAGGTATGAGAGAGCCTGTTGTTTTAAACTTTAATAAGCATTCTACACTTTTTTTTGGACAAAATCATGAAGAGCCAAAAGTTTTGCTATTAGCTTATGGTTCTACTAGATTATTACCACGAGCACATGCCAGACAAAAAAATGTAATTTCTTGGGCAAGAGTGGAAAATTTATTTAATCCTTTTGTAGCACTAGTAAATGTTCAAAAGTATTTATGTATGATTGATGAAAGAGATTTTGCTATTGTAAAAAAAGCAATAGAGTCTATGTTTATAGACGATTTTAAAGTGATCCGTAGAAGTAATAAAATTTTTTTTATGATTAATAATTCTATCTCTTCAATTGAAGATTTAAGTGATGGATATCAGACAATTATAGCTTTAGTCACTGATATTATGATGGTTATGAAGAATAGGTGGAGAAATTTTGATGCTGAAGGAATAGTTTTAATTGATGAATTAGACGCACACCTCCATCCTCGATGGAACATCCAGATTATAAGTAGACTTAGAAGTGCATTTCCAAAAATTCAATTTATTGTTACCTCACATAATCCTCTAACTTTAAGGGGATTACTTAGAGGAGAAATTTCAGTGATGTTAGAGGATGAGGACAAAGAAACATACGTTTTTCAAGATCTTCCTTCACAAGAAGGACTAAAAATTGATCAGTTGTTAACGTCGAAGTTTTTTGGGTTATATGATACTATGCCTGAAATAAACAAAATATTTAATGAGTATTATTTATTATTATCAAAAATGGAATTAAACGAAGATCAGAAAAAAAGACTAAATACTCTTCGTGGTGAATTGGAAAATTATAAAAAACTAGGGTCTACAATGAGAGAAAGAATGTTTTATGAAGCAATTGATATCTATATCGCTCATGAGAAAAATGCATTATCAGGTAAAACAGATCAACAATTAATAGATATAATTAATCAAACAATAATGGATTTTGAAAGGGACAAGTTTCAATGATATTTGTTAATAGAAGCATAGTTCCACAACCATTAAATCTAAATGATAAACAA
>NZ_JBALMS010000212.1:2190-3074 GCF_036962205.1 Bacillus sp. JJ664
TGTGCATACTGTGAAAGTCGGTTAATATCTGTTTCATATGGGGACATAGAACATTTTCGTCCAAAAACAGCGCTAACAAAAGATGATGGAACAAACTGTTTAGAGTATCCAGGTTATTATTGGCTTGCTATGGTTTGGGATAATTTACTTTTATCTTGTGAAAAATGTAACCGAACATTTAAAGGGAATCAATTTCCTTTAACAAACTATAATAAAAGAAAGAAAAATCAAACGCATAAAATTACTGAAAAACCCCTTCTCATAAATCCATGTAAGGAAGACCCAAGTAGGCACTTAAGTTTTGAAAATGATGGAACCATTGTAGCCAGAACAAAAAAAGGTGAAAAGTCTATCGAGGTATATGGTTTATATAGAAGCGAATTAACAGATGATAGAAGAGAAATAATAAAAGATATACTATGGAAAATCAGTCAAATCAAAAGTTATATAAATACAATTTCAGACTACAATCAAATGATAGAATCAAATGAATTTGATAATAGCAAATTCATTAAGTCAAGGAACGATAATATCACCAACATGATTATGGCATTTGAATCAATTCAAGAGTACTATAATATTAAGAGTAAACCGCACAGAGCTATGGTCATTCACATCACTAAAGATTTTATGAATCTATATTCAGATTCAATTAATAATTTGATAAAGAAGAAACAAGATACTGAAGATAAAAGAAATCTAACTGAAGTGCAACTTCTTTAAAGTCCAGGTTGTTTTTTTAGTATTCTGGTAAAATAAAATTCTAAGAGGAGATACAATAAGTATTTTAAAAAAAGTATTAGTATAGAACAATCAAATTCAGAATTACCAGTAAAACTGATGAGTTTAACAATGACACTCCAAAGAAAACAGTCATAACTACA
>NZ_JBALMS010000213.1:0-864 GCF_036962205.1 Bacillus sp. JJ664
AGAAAGAGCAGCTATCTTATTTGCAAAAAGGTAAAATTTTACCAATAAATATAAATATAGATGGTACCATTACGAATATTGAGTTTATCAGTTGGCTTCAGTACTTTACATATGATGAGAAAAAGAATTTACGTTCAAAGTCAATTACAGATGATCAAAGAATGAAGCTAGTTATAAAGGAGTTAAAATTAGAGGCTATTTATCAAAAATGGGAAAAAAGTGGAAGTTTAAAGAAACAGTTATCCTATCATGAAATGATGTCTATTTTATATCAGTTAATTGGTTATGAAAAATTAAGTGAAACGCAATTAAATCAATTAACAGAATTAGAAAATGTCATAACAAAAGAAGAAATCAGTTTTGTTACGCAAAATCCCAACTTGAAGAAAAAAACAGCTGCAATACTTTTTGCTAGATTTATCAGGCAGTTTCAGACGAATCAATACAATACAACAGGTCACTCAATCACCTCAGATAGTACACTGTTCCTTACCGAAGGACCATCCTCCAACTTTCAATACATCATAGAGATTCCTAAGAAAAAAAGTTATACGGTAATCACAAAAATAGGGCATGTAATTGTAGCAAAATTTAATGGTAAAATTGGATTTTTATCAAAGTCAATCACATATTCTTTTGAAAAAAATGTTTATAAAGCGATTGCAAATAAAGTCAATCTGCGATTAGGACCTTCAACATCCCATCCAATCATAAAAGTAGTAAATATAGATGAGCAACTTGAAGGTAGGCAATTTAACTCAGAATGGGTACAAATTACTTCCTATAATGGCAAAGCTTTTATATCAAGTAAATTTGTGAAAAAAGTAGATTCACCTCAAAAAAATAATGAAAATAAAGATGATA
>NZ_JBALMS010000213.1:895-1663 GCF_036962205.1 Bacillus sp. JJ664
TATTAGCCGATAAATTAAATATCAGAGCAGAACAATCCGTAACTTCTAGTAAGATTGGCACAGTTTTAAAGGGTCAAGAACTAGTATTAATAACCAAATATACAAACTGGTCAAAAATTAAGTATAAGAATTTAGTTGGATACGTCAGTAATGATTACATTTCTACTAAATCGAATTCACTTGATCAAACCATTGTCATTGCGATTGATGCAGGACATGGAGGCAAGGACCCAGGAACACATTTTAAGGAATTTAATGAAAAAAGCATTACATTAGATACTGCATTGAAAATAAGACGATCCTTTGAATCTTCAAACGTTCAAGTAGTTCTAACGAGAGAATCAGATGTTTTCTTAGATTTAGGTGAGCGAGTTAAAATTGCTAAGCAAAATAAAGCAATTATATTCGTAAGTATTCACGTAAATTCAGGCAGCGGCACGAGCGGCGGTGGTTCTGAAACTTATTACTATGGTAATACCGGTAAAAATCCGTTCATAGCAGAAAGTCAATTATTAGCATCTTCTATTCAAAAAAAAATGTTACAGGCTTGGAATTTATCTGACCGAGGAGTCCATCATGGTAATTTTCAAGTGATCAGGGATAATGCAATGCCAGCTGTCCTTACTGAGTTAGGTTTCATTGATTCGAAGAAAGATCAAGCTTATTTAAGCTCAAATGAACAATTAACATTAATCGCAGAGGCTATCCATGACGGAATTGTAAACTACTTACAAAAAGAAGGTTATATCTTACAACAAAGTACTTAAT
>NZ_JBALMS010000213.1:1685-4926 GCF_036962205.1 Bacillus sp. JJ664
AAAATTAAATATATAATAAAGGGGTTTTCAGTAATGATTCGTTTTAAAAATATTCGAATAAGCGGGAAATATGGAATTGTAACAATCGGTACAATTTCTGTATTTGTTGTCTCATCAGCATTAACATTTGGGTTATTAAACTCAATACATACGGAATATAAAAATGCAAATAAAATTAATCAGCAGGCATTAATGGCTGAAAAATTATCATCAACCTTTTATAAAAAGTATGTAGCGTTATCTGCATATGCTACATTTAAGGATCAAGCATCACTAGACAGCTATCGTGAAATTGATGCAGCGTTTTTAAAATCAATTAAGATAGCAACTAAAACAATTGATGATAAAGAAATCAAAAAATCAATTGGGGATGTTGTAGAATACAATACATTAATGAATGATATTTTAGAGAAGAAAATCGTACCTGCTGCTACGGATCGTGACGATTCATATGTAAAGTTACTTGTTCAACAAGCATACGGTACTCAAAAATATATTGATGGGATTTCTAGTAAAATTATCAATATTTTAGAAAAGAAAAATAGCAAAGTTGATGATAAAGTTCAAGGTGCAATCAAAACTGTTAAGTCAGTTTTAGTGTTAGCTGTTCTAATAAGTGCACTACTTTCAAGTATTGCTTTATATGTTGCTAATCGATTAATCAATGGAAAAATGAATAAGGTGTTACATTCTATTAATGAAATTTCAGAAGGTAACCTAGCAGTTGAAAATGAAGTATTCGAGGGTAAAGATGAAATTGCTTTACTATCTACTGCAACGAATAAAGTAAAAGAAAATCTATTACGTATTGTTAAACAAATGAATAATGTTTCAACTGAAATGAACGATCGAAGTAATGAATTAACGCAATCAGCTTCAGATGTTCAAAAAGGTTCTCAACAAATTGCAGCTACAATGCAAGAATTAGCAACTGGATCTGGAATTCAGGCTGAATCTTCAAATCAAATGGCTGAAATGATGAGCGATTTCAATGATAAAATGTCTGTTGCTGGTCAAGCAGGTGAAACTTTAAAAGGAGCTTCAAATGAAGTTCAAGAAAGTACTAGCCTTGGTTATAAGCAAATGAATGAATCATTACAACAAATGACAATCATTCATGATGTAGTAAAAGGTTCAGTGGAAAACGTTGAACAGCTAGTTTCTCACGCAAAATCAATTTCAAAAGTAATTAAAGTTATTCGTGATATTGCCGATCAAACAAATTTATTAGCTTTAAATGCTTCAATTGAAGCTGCTAGAGCTGGTGAAGCAGGCAGAGGATTTGCAGTTGTTGCAGAAGAAGTTCGAAGATTAGCTGAAGGTGTTAAATTATCTGTTCAGGATATTACGTCAATCGTACAATCTATCCAAACAGAGGCGACTACTATGGCAACTTCACTAAATGCTGGATTTAAAGAAGTTGAAAAAGGAACACAATCGATTGAAGCTACTGGTGAAACGTTTAATGGTATTAATAGCCGAGTAGAAAATATGAACTTAGAAATTCAAGAAATTGCAACTACATTATTTACAATGCAAGACGGTAGCATGGAATTAATGAAATTTATTGAACAAGTTGCAGCTGTAACAGAGGAAAGCGTTGCTGGTGTCCAACAAACTGCAGCTTCAGTAGAAGAACAAAGTGCAACAATGGATGATGTAGCATCAAGTGCAGTTCTATTAACAGAACTTGCTGGTCAATTAGATCAAGTAATCAGTCAGTTTACTATCGATGAATCTAGCGAGAAAGTTGGTTTTGATTTTGTTTCTGAACAAACTATTAATCAAAATGAAATCATTGAACCAACTCAAAATTCAATCGTTGAGCCAACAGAATTACTGAATGAAAATACGGATGAACTTGTTGAAGAAGAAATGATTCTTGAGGAAAATAACTTTGAAGTAGAAAAAATTAATCTTGAAGATGATGAATTTGAAGTAGTAGAAGAAGTTGAAGAATCTGTAGAGTCGAGCGCAGTCGAATCTAATGAAGAATTCAAAAATGAAGAAGTAAATGTAGAAGAGAAGACAAAAAAATAAAAATGATTTGACCAGAAAACTGTTTAGTAAGCTAAGCAGTTTTTTTTGTTTGGCTGCTTTTTTATAAATTGTTGAAATTAACTAATTAAGAATAAAAAGAGAAGAGTTGGTACCGAGAGAGTTTGGAATAGAAACTTTTGTTTATATAATGTATAAAAGTTTTGTTACATCTCTGCACACTAACCAATCTCCATAAGAAGGAGTTCAAACATCCTTTATATTTAGAAAGTTGTAACATAACCTTTTTAAAATTGTAAAGAATAGATAGTATGTAAATCAAAAACCTATGCAGTGGAGGCCAGTACATGAAGAAAAAAATCATGATATTATTTGTTTTCTTACTATTGTCAAATGCTAAACCAACATATGCAGTGACTGCTCAAAATGAAGTTCTTGAAGATGCAGTATTATCAATTTTATTTCCTACAATTAATAAGGAGTTGTTCCAAATGTTTGGACCAGGAGAAAAATATAATTGTGCAGCAATTACGAATATCAAGAAGAAATATAATGGTACTTATGTTTTTGGAGCAACAATTCAATTGGTCGCTTACAAACCACAACAAAATCCACCGTATACTTTAGTAAAGTTCAATTTTTCAAACGACGATGGAGTTTGGAGTATTAAATCTGTGAGAAAAGAACCAATTCAAACAAAAACAACAGATTTATGTAGACCTCCTGTATAATCTCTAGGAAAAAAATCATCTATATTAAAAAAAATGACAAATATTAGTAATTTTTGTAGGTAAAAAGAATCTATTTTTTCATATTCAATGATAATTATCCAATAAAATATGATATGATAAAGAAAAAAATTAAAGGTGGCATTTTCGTTGGCAGGAATTGATTCGGTAAAGGAGATTATCTATATTTACGGTGATAAACATAATCATTGCTTTATTACTTCTGGAATAAATTATAAAGAATTTGTACAAGGGCTGCCATTTCCACTTCAAAATATGCTTTTATTAAAACATGATGTACAATGGTCGGATTATAATTTAAATTCTTCTTTTTTTTATGTTGAAAAAGATTATATAAATCAATTTATTTTAGATCAAACCGAAAATGATGAACTTTGTTGGATCGATTTCGAGGAATTAGCAGACCTAGATGAACTTGAGCCTAAAGAAATTGCAGAGTTATTATATCTTGCTCATAAAAAAGAACCATTAAATAAACCATTTATACCAAGGCT
>NZ_JBALMS010000214.1:0-4134 GCF_036962205.1 Bacillus sp. JJ664
CCCTGAACCTAAAGGAAATATCAAATGGATACTAAATGAATTTGAACATGTGTTTAAGGAAATTTCACCTGAAACAGCGGAATTTTATCAATACCTTGAACAAAATAATCTTTTAGATGTAGAGACAAGAAATGATAAAGCGAGAGCGGGCTATTGCACTTATATTGCTGAATATAAATCACCTTATATTTTTGCAAATTTCAACGGAACCTCAGATGATGTTCGGGTATTTTTTCATGAAGCGGGTCATGCATTTCAACTTTATGCTAGTCGAAATTTAGAATTAATTGACTATCATTATCCCACTTATGAAGCGTGTGAAATTTTTTCAATGAGTATGGAGTTGTTTGGATGGAAATCGATTAATCGCATTTTTGGAGAAGACACAAATAAATATAAATATCTACACCTACATGAAGCACTCGACTGGTTAGTATATTGTGTTGCTGTTGACGAGTTTCAACATACTGTTTATGAAAATCCAGAACTGACACCAAATGAAAGAAAAGAAAAGTGGAGAAATATTGAAAAAGAATATTTACCTTTTCGCAATTATGAAGGAAATGATTATTTGGAAAGAGGTGGATATTGGCAACAACAGACACTTATATATAAAACACCTTTTTACTTTATTGATTATGCTTTAGCACAAGTTTGTGCCTTCCAACTATGGAAACAATTTAAAGCGAATGAGGAAGAAGCATTTTCTAGTTTTCTTACAATTTGTAAAGCTGGCGGCAGCAATTCGTTTTTAACAATACTAGCAGAGTCCAACGTGATTTCTCCATTTGTAAATGATTGTATAGAATCGATACTTCCAATGATAAAAAATGAATTAGTTAATATTGAAATGAATATGAAGTTAAAGTAAGTGAAAATGAAAAACACAATCTATATATAAATTGTATTTATTAATAGGAACGATTTCTAGTATACTAGTAGTATATTAAATAAATTTGAGGTGAATACAGTGGAGTATACTAACTTGAAATAAAAAATATCATAAAAGTTAAAGTGAGGACACTGTATTGAGTACAAAAACAAAATTAATATTAGTTGAGGGATTACCTGGTTTTGGTAAATCAACGACTGCAAGATTAGTGTATAACATTTTAAAAGAACAGAATGTAGAAGCTGAATTGTTTTTAGAAGGTGATGTAAATCATCCTGCTGACTATGAAGGTGTAGCGTTCTTTACGAAGTCAGAAATGGAACAATTATTATTATCACATGAGCAACAAAGTGAAATGATTAGAGATCATATGGAAGAATATGAATCTGGTTTTTTAATTCCATATCAAAAACTACAGCAAAAACTTACACCTGAATTATTAGATTCATTGATGAAAAAGGATATTTATGAATTACCACTTGTGCAAAATCAAAATTTAATCGTAAAAAGATGGCAAGCCTTTGCCGAACAAGCCGTAAAAAGCGAAAAAGTGACTATTTTCGAATGCTGTTTTATTCAAAATCCAATAACAGTTGGAATGATAAAATATAATGCAAGCAAAGAAAAAGTGATCCAATATATAAAATCGTTAGAAAATGCAATAGAAGGACTAAACCCGCTGCTACTATATGTTAATCAAGATGATTTGAAATTTTCATTTCACAAGGCTATAAATGAAAGACCAAAAGAATGGTTTGAAGGATTTGTAAATTATTATGCTAATCAAGCATTTGGAAGTGACAATGATTTTAAAGGATTAGATGGAACCATAAAAATTCTTGAGGCAAGAAAACAGCTCGAAATTAACATTCTAGAAGAACTAAGAATAAAAAAGCAAGTTGTCAATAATTCTAACTATGATCTTCAAAGTTATCAATCAACTTTAAGAGATCTTATTCGGATAAATTTTCAATAAAATATGGCCCTACTTCTTTTTGAAGTAGGGCTTTTATCTTTTTCAATAGCAGCGCAAGCGTGCGACCAAACGAAAAAAGCGAGCGTTTATCAGTCATACTGAAAAAAATCTATTTTCTATTTGAAAATAGATTTTTTATTTAGGCGTACTTTTTAGAAATACTTTACATATCATTTATTAGGTAGTATAGTTAGTTACACAAGTAACTAACTAAATAACTAACGAGTAAAGGAAGCTGCTAATGAAACCAACATTAGATGAATCTCAGCCAATATTTCAGCAAATTGCCGTTTTGATTATGGATGAAATTATCGACGGTAGAATTAAGGAGGAGGAGCAGGTTCCTTCAACAAACGAATTATCACGTTTTTATAATATTAATCCTGCAACAGCTAGAAAAGGACTCCAAGCATTGGTTGACAAGGAAATCATTTATAAACAAAGAGGTGTAGGAATGTTTGTTTCTAAAGGAGCAAAAGAAAAATTAATCATTGAGCGAAAAGAGCAATTTTATGAAGAATATGTCGCTCCTTTATTAAAGGAAGCAAATCGAATTCATCTTGATGAACAAATGGTTATTGAATTGATTAAAACAAAAATGGATTCAAAATAGGGGGAGTAACGATTGATCCAGATAAAGAATTTGACTTATGGTTATCAACAAACACCGGTTTTATCAAATTTTAATTTACACGAAACGGAACCAAACATTATCGGTTTATGGGGTAGAAATGGATCTGGGAAAACAACTTTAATGAGTTTACTTGCGGGACACTTCAAACCATTAGAAGGTCAATTAAATGTATTAGGTCAAGAACCATATAATAATTTAATAGCATTAGAAAATATTTGTTATATTCAAGAAAATCATCCTTTTGGACAAAATTGGAAAATTGAAGACGTATGTAAATTTGGTCGCTACTTTCATCCGAAATGGAACCAAGCGTTTGCTGAAAAATTAATCGATTTATTTGAACTACCGTATAAGAAAAAAATCTCTAAATTTTCAAAAGGAATGAAAACTGCTACGCAAATCATTCTAGGTTTAGCAAGTAATGCTCAAATTACGATTCTTGATGAGCCAACAAATGGGTTGGATGCAGTAAAACGAAAACAATTTTATGATGCATTATTAGAGAGTTACGAAGAATATCCACGTTTATTTTTAATCTCAACTCATCATATTGAAGAAATTCAACCACTTTGTGAATCACTTATTGTGATCCAAGATGGAAAAGTTTTATTCCATGAACAAATGGAAGATATGAGAGAAAAAGGTGTTATTTTATCAGGTAATAGTGAAATGATCGAAAAGGTTACTTCTAATACGAGAATAATCGAATCATCTAGAATCAGTTCAACACATAAAGTGATGCTTGATGAAAGTTTTTCTAATAAATGGAAATCAATCGCGTCAGAACATAATTTAACAATTGAAAAAGCTAGTTTACAAGATTATTTAA
The DNA here is from genome assembly GCF_036962205.1 of Bacillus sp. JJ664. Classification (NCBI taxonomy): domain Bacteria; kingdom Bacillati; phylum Bacillota; class Bacilli; order Caryophanales; family Bacillaceae; genus Bacillus; species Bacillus sp. JJ664. Next base: position 3,332 of record NZ_JBALMS010000214.1, read on the forward strand.
TAAATGTAACGGATAGAAAGATTGAGGTGAAATCATGAATTCAATTAAGGGTACTTATCAATTAATATTTGATGACTTACGTTGGTATTTTATGTTATTTTCTACAATTACATTAGGATTATCACTGATCTATCTTTTAATTAGCGTTATGTTTAATATACCATCAGGAACTGAAGCTGCATTGTTTGGGCCAACTTTTGGAGGTATTAGTACGTTTGCAGTTGCGGGTTTAGTGATTCCAATTCAGGTTGCCATTGGACTTGGAAGTACTAGAGTTCAATTTTTAAAGTCATATAATGTAATGGCTGCTCTTATGGTTGTAGGTAGTATTACATTTTTGAATCTTCTTTATTTAATAATGGACTTTTTATTTGATAAAGGTATAAACAAGTTTCATTTTTTTCATGCAGGCGAATGGTATTCAACAAATTATCATTTTTTCTCATATTACTGGATTGATTTAATGATTGGATTTTTCATACTTGGATTATCCTCTCTCATTGCAGTATTGATCAGAAGACTAGGTGTATTAAACTTTCTAATTTTACTTGTAGGTATCAGTATCATCATTACGTTAACTTCAATAACTGGATCTATTACAACGATCTTTGGTTTGATTTTAGAAAATAATGTATTAATGACATTTACTATACTAGGTATTGTTGGAATGCTACTACAGTCCTTAACATTCCCAATGATGAAAAATGCACCATTAAAAATGAAAAGTAGAGCGTAAAATTCAAAAAAGTATGCTAATTATGGCATACTTTTTCTTATTCAAAATACTATTTATTGGAGATTAA
>NZ_JBALMS010000215.1:0-1457 GCF_036962205.1 Bacillus sp. JJ664
TAAATGGTTTTATTTCGAAAGTGCTAAATTAGAAAAAGATTATGAAAAGATTGCTACCAATGTTTTAAAATTATTAAATACATCAGATCGTTTTTGGATTACGAGTCTATTAAAATAACAAATTTTTTATTAAATGAAAGAATCTATATCTGTAGTTTTTTTGCTTTGCTTGTAGAAAATTAAAGAAGTAATGATTAAAATATATTAAAACCAGTAAAATCCAATTTATTTACCAGAATTTTCATATTTAGTAGATATAACAGAGATTATATATCTTACTTTATTTAATTAGGAGATGAAATTTACATGAAACATTTTTTGGAATGTAAAGTCAATATTAAACCAATACAAGCAGTACAGCTTATTTTAGAAGACAAAGAATTAAAGTCAAAATTGATATTTGAGGATTATAAAGTTGTACAAGGTGTAGAGAAAGAGATTGCTATTTTAGTATTTGAGAAGTTCTTCTTAAGAAACAATAGTACTGCAACATTGACAGTTACGATTGATAATTTTGATGGGGGAACAGTTGTCAAATGTATATCATCAGGAAATGGTGAAGGATTATTCGATATCGGTTTGGGAGCTGGTAAAAGTTTCATTACATCATTAAGAAAAAACTTGGTAGCAAACATAATTGAAATCACAAAGGAAACATAATACTGTTGTATTAGATGAAGCTATTTTTAAAATGTACCGATATAATAGAAAATTGATTTTAATAAGTCTTACTATATTCATAGGGTCTATAGGAAATAATATTGAAAAGGTGGAGGCGATCGAGATTAAACAAAAAGAACTGAAAGTAGTCGTAGGTGCCGGTGCATTTAACAATAATCCAGGTTGGATACAAACTCAGGAAGATGAACTTAACTTATTAGATGAATCTACTTGGGATAATCGTTTTGAGCATAACTCAATTTCAGCTATCTTGGCCGAGCATGTATGGGAGCATCTATCCTTTGAAGAAGGTGTGGAAGCAGCTAAAATTTGTTTTAAATTTTTGAAAGCAGCTGGTCATATCCGTTGTGCTGTCCCTGATGCATTTTTCCCAGATGAAACCTATCAAAATATCGTGAAAGTAGGGGGACCTGGACCGAAAGACCATCCTGCTGCAAGTCATAAAATCGTTCATAACTATAAAACATTAACTCAAATGTTTGAAAATGCTGGATTTGAAGTTACTTTAGTTGAATATTGTGATGAAAACGGAAAATTTTACTACAGTGAGTGGGAAGCGAATGATGGTGTGATTTACCGTTCAAAAAAGTATGATACTAGAAATCAAGGGGATCTACTTGGATTTCCTTCGCTAATTGTCGATGCGGTTAAACGATAAGTATTCATTACGAGACTAAAACTATTATTCACCGCCATCTCCGCCATCATTACTATCTTCACTTTCACCGTTCCCACCACTATCTTTACTACCATCAAAGATATCATTTATTCGATCT
>NZ_JBALMS010000216.1:0-2384 GCF_036962205.1 Bacillus sp. JJ664
GAGCGACCTGGAGTTGTAATCAACTAACGCACGCTAACCTTACAAGAAAGTAATTTTTGTAACTTTCTCCATTTTACACTTTTCCAAATAAATAAAAAAACCTTCTTTTAAATGTATATCCATCTACACAAAAGTAAGGTTTTCATCATTCAATTTAATTGTTTTTTGTTTTCTTCTAATCGAAAAACGAATTGTTTTTGACAAATATAGTTTGTAATGGTGTAAATTCCAGTACTTAATAAGATTGCGAGATCTGCTTGATAAGAAATTGAATAGTCCATTTCTTTCATCGACCAATCAACTAAAAATGTACCTAAGTGATAAGATATAAAATAACAAAATAGTATCACGAGCAAAAACTTCATCATACTTCTTTGAACGGAACCGTTACTTTTAAAGGTAAAGCTTCGATTTAAAATAAAGCTAACGACAGCACCGACTGAATTTCCGATAAACGTGGATAACCAATAGGATTGATTTGCTAAGTGGTAAAGTACATACATAATCGTTAGCCCAACTAGCGTATTAATAAGACCAACAATCAAAAATCGCACAAAAGTAAAGTTCATTATTTACTCCTTTTTATTTCCACTTTTCTTAAGAAATATTGTGATTCTGTAACAAGATTACTGTTAATTGCATATTTAGGTCGTTTTTTAATTTCATGATGAATCCGATCTAAATATACATTAATATTAGGTTTGCGATTATTCATATTAGCTTTATTAATTGAATAGATATCTTTTTCAATTGCGAATTTCGGACGTCTTTTCACTTCTTGATAGATTTTACCAATATATTCTCCAATAATTCCTAAACCCAATAATTGAATACCACCTACAAACCATATTGAAATCATTATTGAAGTCCAACCTGATTTTGTATTTCCTAAAATAGCTTGTACGAAAGAGTATCCACCTGCCATCGCGCTAATAATTAAAGATAAAAAGCCAATGAAAGTAACAAATCTTATTGGTGTAATACTAAATGATGTAATACCGTCAAAAGCAAATGAAAGCATTTTTTTCAGTGGATATTTGGATACTCCAGCAAACCGTTCCTTTCGATCATAATATACAGTGCTTGATTGAAAACCAATCAACGGAATTAAGCCCCTCAAAAATAAATTAGTTTCCTTAAATTTCAATAACTCATCTAGTGCGCGTTTACTTAGAAGACGATAATNNAATTTTATCCCTATTTTATCCATGAATCGATAAAATCCTAATGCAGTTGTTCTTTTGAAATATGTATCTGTTTTTCTACAATCTCTAACCCCGTAAACGATATCATTTCCTTCTTTAAATTTCTCAAGAAAGGTATGTATGATTGAAATATCATCTTGTAAATCAGCATCGATTGATATAACACAATCAGATTGCTTGCTTGCAATTTCAAGTCCAGCTAATAATGCATTTTGATGACCTACATTTCTAGCTAATTTTAAACCTTTGACAAAAGGATTTAGTTTGTTTTCAGTTAAAATTAAATTCCAAGTAAGATCCCTACTCCCATCATCTACAAAAAGGATACTACTTTTCAACGAAATTTCATTTTGATTGACTAAACTTTTTAGTAGATTAGATAATTGAAAAGCTGTTTCGGAAAAGACCTCCTCTTCATTAAAGCAAGGAACTACAATTGTTAAAACTGGTTTCATCATATAAAACACTTCCTTCATAGCTGTTAAATTACTTCATAGAGGTAAATTTTCCAAGCGGATTGTTGATCATCGAAAGTTTTCATTAATTTCATTCCATTTTGCATCGCATTTTTGATTGGTACTGCTGAAAAGATGTATTGCCCTCCCATATTTTTAAACTCTTTTGTATTCAGTTGTAGATTCTTAACTTCTTTATTTGAGTCTTTCTCATAATCATATTTTTTTCCAAGCTCTGCTACAAAAATATAACAACGTCCTCCCCATTGATCGAAGTATCTTTGCAATTGAGGATTCTTATCTAATTCATTTGCGATTATGTTTCTAAATTGATGTTTATATTTTAAAGGATAAAAATTATTATATGTATCTATTGTATAAAACCCATTATATTGTGAAATTGCAGGATGAAGTCCAATACTCGCAACCCTGTAGTCTGTTTTCGGTTTTCCAATATATTTCTCAATCTTTTTAAATTGTTTTTCAGCATAGAATTCATTAAAGTTTGGTGTACCGTATACACGATAAACAATCTCTTCATTTGATGTGATTAATAAAATCATTTGTATGAACAGCCAAAGCTTTACAAAATATTGTCCATACTTCCCCTTTTGCCATAATAAATAGCAACCAGTTGCAAACATTAGATAGATTATCATTGGTCTGAGAAAATGAAATCTAGCAAAATTAAATGTATTCAATAATTGAAATTGTTCTTTTAATG
>NZ_JBALMS010000217.1:0-2005 GCF_036962205.1 Bacillus sp. JJ664
GATTAGATGAATTTATTACAATTAGAGTACGTAATAGAGGTTGCTAAAACAAAATCATTAATTAGTGCTGCTGAAAATCTTCATATTTCACCTTCAGGTATTAGTAAAGCCATTAGTAATTTAGAAATGGAGCTTCAAACGAAGCTATTTAATCGATCGAGATTAGGTGCCGAGCTTACAGAAGAAGGTAAATTTATTGTTAGTAAAGCAAATGAAATTATGATGAAAGTAGAAGATATATCTATTTTTGCACATCAAAATAATTATCCTGAAAAAGTCAAAATATCTGTATCTGCTAATACTAATGCAATGTTTGTTATTCCTAGCACGCTAGTTTCATATAAAAAAAATTATCCTTATAGTCAAATTGAAGTTTTTGAAAAAAAGCCATATGCGATTCTGTCTGACATTAAAACGGAAAAGGCTGATTTTGGAATAACAGTATTTACTGACGAAATGGTAGCATCTAATCCAGATTTGGAATTTGAAGCAATTCACGAAGGTGGTACAGTAATATGTGTAAGCAAGAATTCTCAACTTGCCTTCTTGGAATATGTTCGAGTTGAGGACCTTGTAAATCAGTCTGTCATACTTTCGGAAGATCACCTTACGGAGGATTTTGTTAATGAATTAATTAAATATGTTCCAGACATGAATATATTGTTAACTACAAACAACGTAAACGTTATTTCTGAAACTGTATCTGAAGGGTTGGGAATTGTTTTTGCTATGAATATATTTTTAAATAAGGTCACAAATATTCAAAATGGAAATATTATTGTAATGCCATTTATCCATCCTCGTTCTCTTCGCTTTTTCTTTGGAATCGTTCGAACAAAACGGAAGAGATTGACCGAACACAGTAAACAATTTATTAAAGCTTTTAAACAAAATTTCTAATGCGAAAATGTTTTAAATGAAAGAATAGGTTCTATCTCCAATAAAAACGGATCCTCAATTGAGGATCCATTTTATTGGAGATATTATACTAAAGTTCAAATTATTATTATTTATCGTCGTGCGGATATTTGTGAGGACTGTTAATCAGCTTCTTTAAATCTCCACGATAAAATACATCTTTGAATTCTTGTGGACGAAAAGGAATGATCGGTGCTAAGAACGGTACACCGACTGATCGTAGACGAGACATATAAATCAACAAACATATGATACCAATGCCGATCGCGGTTAAACCCAAGAAATTACCAACGATTATAAAAATAAATCGTAACGGAGTTATTGCATTGGCCATCCCCCCTGTGATAAATAATAAATTGGTTAAAAAAGAAATCCCAACAATAATTAAACTAAGAGGATGAATTAGTTTGGCATCGACTGCTGTTGTGCTAACCACCATTGTTCCAACGAGAGATGCAACAATAATTAAATCGCTTGGTATCCGAAAGGAGGCCAAGCTTAATAAGTATAAAATAATTAGTAGTAATGTAATTTCTAGTAGATAAGGAAGTATAGTATCAGAGTGTGTAAAATATTTTTTTGCAAACTTAGTCGGGAACCATTTGCTATGAAAATTAGCTATTGCAAGATAAATACCCGGTAAGCAGAAAGTCAGAAAGTAACTAAACATGAAAAGCAATCGATTCGAAAACCTTCCAACTTTCGAATAGTATTCAGTTGGTTGCGTCATATGCTGAACGAATAATGAAGGTACAATCGATGCTAGCGGAGTACCATTCACTAATACCGCAATTCTCCCTTCATATAAAGCAGCAGCTGTTACGTCGGGCATTTCCGTATTGAAAACGAGAGGGAAAATTGTCTTCTTCCTTCCTTCCAAAGCATCTTCTACAACTCTAGGCTCTAAGACGTATTCGATATCAAGAGTTGAAATACGAGTTCGAACTTCTTCTAAAGCAATTTTATCAACTTTATTTTTTATATAAACTATCGAAAGGTCTGTTTTTGCAAAGTGCCCGATTTGCTTCGATTCCACGCATAAATCAGGTGATTGAATATAACTACGGATTAAATTCAAGTTCACTTT
>NZ_JBALMS010000218.1:0-6228 GCF_036962205.1 Bacillus sp. JJ664
AATTCGGTCTAGCATCGTAGCAAGGAAATAAATATATTTGTAAGTCGTCATAGGGTATATGAATAATTTAAATTTAACTGTCGAAGTTGTGACAATTTCTTTCAATGTTGAAAATGAGATGTTCTCGAATGGCCAATTATCTAAATTGTTAGTAATGTGATCATTTAATGCATTCAAAATATCACAGCATAATAATCGAATGTCAAATTCTCTTCCTATAATTTCAAGAGGTCCTCGCTTCAGTTGCAAATTATAGGAATGAAGTAAATCCTCTACACGTTCAAGAATCTTATAAACGGCTTGTTCTTGAGAATAAAGAGCTGCTGCTAAAGCACTTATATTTTTTATTTTTTTAAATTGAATGAAAAATATTGCTCTATAAGTGATTGAATTTCTTATAAATAATAAACGAATTTCAATAATAGAAGCCTTAATTGGCTTTTTTATATAAATTCCTTTACCTTTAGTTGTTTCAATTTCCCATCCATTAGGTAAATCCATGTTGATTGCTTTTATATCATTCCGTATCGTTTTTTCTGTACAATCTAATTTAGATGCTAATTCTTCTGATGTGTACCACTTATCTTCACTACTTAGAATATTGATAATTTCGAGTTTTCGTTTAGTTGGTTTATCCATTTGACATCCTCACTTTAAATGAGCCTTTTGTGTATAATCTTACCTTATCGTTTTGACTAAAAGCTTTAAAAAAACAAACTGAGCCAATTCTAAATTTCTTCAAATAAAAAAGTAGGCATAAATTGACTATCATTATTATTTGAAATTTTATATTCTCTATACTTGCCTGTACTGATCCTAACAAAACACTTTCCTGCGTGACTTATACTGAATGGTAAAATCGGTAACGTTTTAATGACGTTACCGTTTTTTTATAGTGTACTAATCTTGTATAATCGTTTATTGTAAAACGTATCCAAACTTACTTATTGCAGTTAATATAGTAACTGTAACAGTTTAAAAGAAGGGTTCTTCTATATAAGTCTAGAATGATTATAGAAGAAATATTTTTACAGAGAGAGACAAAAATCATGAAATAAATATTTGGTGTAAAACAAATGTTCTTTAGTTTGGATTGTTACATGATGCTAACTTTGTAAAATTAGAATTGTTATCATTTTATTGCATTAATTGAAAAATTGATTGGAGAGATCGAAATGTCTTATATCGTTGATTTTAAAAATGTGTCTAAAATCGGTTTAGAGTCTTCACCTGTTGTAGAAGCTCTTGCTGGCTTACGTGCGCACGAAGCTCGTTACTTTATGACCAAATACAAACATGAATTTACGGTAGTACCAGCTAGCGAAAGTCAAGATACGCTTGATTACGTGAACGAAATATTAAAAGAACGAGATATTGAGTTTGCGGCTAAGCCTTTAGAAACGTCACGTTTCCAAGTGGAAAATATCAAATTTGCTTATGTTTTTTATGAAGACGGTCTTGCGATTAATGTTATGTATACTGTTGATAACCCTAAAAAGCGCGCTGTTGGCTTTAAGCTTTCTGAGGGGATGGAAATACCAAAGGAGCTAGAAGATAAGTTTAAGTTTGCTAGACAGAAATCTAAACTAGCTGGGACAATTCGCGGCTCATTTTTTGTAATTAAAGGTGAGTATTAAAAGTATTCATTGATAGAACTATATACTAATGAAACTGTTACTAAAGTGGTGATTAAATTGATCTCCGCTTTTTCTAACGTTACCGTACAATAAGTGCTCGAAAATACCAAAGCTAAAAATATAGTTAAAACGAAAGACTTACCAAATATTTTGGTAAGTCTTTTTTATTAACGAACTATCATCATATCCAACATTTTACTAATCATTTTTCACTACTTATATTATGTCTACTAGGTTTTTTGTACTGTCTTTTCAATCACCATTTAGATGGATTGTTCAACTTAAATGCATTTTTGTTGAATTTTGCCCAAATTCCAAATTAAATAGACTGACTAAATCGTTATTATTCTTACAAAAAAATAGCATATTTCTATTAAAGAAACCATAATTCAAGTTTATTTGACATTCTCATATGAAAATTGACGGAATATACAATTCTTGAATTGCTTATATTCCCCCAATATACGTTCATTTAGTGGAGTTGTACAATTTGATTGTATTTATGGATAACCACATAAGTAGATAAATAGTCCGCTAGGAATCAATGCAATTAGCTATTAATCTCTTGATATAAAGTGGAATGAAATTAGATACAAACTAAAAGAGGAGTGTTAAGAATGAAAAATAGTAACTTGAAAGCGTTTAAAGTTATGTCCACAGTAGCATTAACATCATTAATTTTTACATCCTTAACGGCTTTTGCCGACAATAACAACATAACTCAAACTGAAGCAACAGATGGAATAGAACAAGGAACACCATTTTTAGTTAAGAATAACTTCGACATAACCCAAGAAGACTCAATCTATAAAGATGCTAAAAATTCAGAAATTAACACTTATAAGCCAGATGATCAAGTTCGCCTAATCGTTCAAGTAGAACAGCCAGTAGAAAATGAGCAAACAACAGCAGAAAGTAAAAAAGCTTCTTTTAAACATAAACAAGACAAAGTCATCGAGCAATTTTCAAAGAAAAAAAATTCAGAATCAAATTCTGCATTTAAAGTGAAGCATCGCTTTTTCGAAGGTTTTAACGGATTCAGTATTGAAACAGAATACAAAAATATGAAAGAAATTCAATCAATTCCTGGTGTTACTCATGTTCATGTTGCTCGAACATTCCAGGAAAATATGGCTGCAAGTAAAGAATTAGTACAAGCTCAAAAGGTTTGGGAGCATTATGGTTATAAAGGCGAAGGATTAGTTGTTGCCGTAGTAGATTCAGGAATAGATTATACACATAAAGATTTGAAACTATCTGATGTAGCCAAATCCAAAGAAAAATGGACTCAGGAAAAAATGAATCAAAGAATGGCTGAGACAGAAGTCAATGAAATCTGGTATTCAGATAAAGTCCCTACAGGCTATGACTGGGCAGACAATGATACGAATGTCATTCCAGGCCCAAAAGGAAGTGCTCATGGTACTCACGTTGCAGGTACAATTGGAGCAAATGGTGACGAGACAAATGGTGGAGTAGCAGGTGTAGCACCAGGCGTTCAATTATTGGCTGAAAAAGTATTTTCAGATAATGCTAGTGGAGCAGCTGAGGATGATATTATCGCAGGTATTGAGCATGCGATCACAATGGGTGCAGATGTGATCAACATGAGCTTAGGAGTAGATGCAGGTTATGTAGATGAAGCGTTTGACCCAATTCAAAAAGCAATTCGAGTTGCGACAGAAAATGGTACTTTAGTTGTCGTAGCAGCTGGAAATTCTTCTTACAGTACAAAGAATAATCTTTCTTACTCATCATTAAAGCCATATGCACAAGATCCTGATATTGGAACAGTTGGTGCACCAGGTGTAAGCCCATTTGCACTATCAGTTGCTTCCTATGAAAATACGAAATTCCATTTAAATGCATTATCTGATGATAATGGTCTAACAGTACCTTTTAAAGACCATACGCAATTTGGTCCATCTTATAATTTTAGTGTATCAAAGAACCTATTACCTGATACTAACTACGATCTAGTTTACGTTGGCGAAGGTAAGAAAGTTACTGATTATCCTGCTGGTAAAACGAACTATATTGCAGTAGTGAAATTATTAAATTCATATAGTACTGTCTCTAGTATTCAATTCACTGCTAAAAGTGCAGGTGCAAAAGCAATTATTATGATACCTCCTACAAATTGGGGAGATTATACTACATTGCCAGTAACGCCAACTGCAACACCAACTGCTTCAACAAGTAAGGCGATCGGTGAGGCATTATTAAACAAAATGAATAGTTTACCAAGCGGACAATATGTAAATATGAAATACGTTGGTGATTATTGGGCAGATAACTCTGCTAAAGATACGATGTCATTTTTCTCATCAGTAGGTGCGCCAAGTACATTAGATTTTAAACCAGAAATTACAGCCCCTGGAGGAAATATTTATTCTACAATTCCAGGAAATGATTATCAAGTAATGAGTGGTACGTCAATGGCAACACCACATGTGGCTGGTGGCTCTGCATTACTATTACAGTCACTTTACCAAAAAGGGTTATCCCATTCGAAGGATACTGTATTAAAATCCAAAATTGCATTAATGAATACTTCAAAAATAGTTTTAGATCCAAGTACAAATCGTGAAGTTCCATATTCACCTCGAGTTCAAGGTTCAGGTTTAATGCAAATTCAAAACGCAATTAATACGCCTGTCATAGTAACAAATAGAAACGCTCCTTTAGAACAAGCAGGTGCTGTTGCTCTTAAAGAAATTGGTCAAAATACAAGCTTTAAATTAAGTATGGAAGCATTTGATACACCAAAAGGTAAAAATAATAGTGATGATATCGAATACAATGTCTATGTTGATCTATTAAAAGATAAAACAGAAACAAAGCAATTTGATCTTGATAGTGATGGTCAATTAGATAATCAAGAGTATCTAAGCTTATCAAGTGAACGGATTAACGGTGCAAAAATCACTGTAAATGATAAAATCGTAACAGAAAAATCAGGTGCATTAGTTAAGATTAAACCAGGTCAAACAAAAATGTTAACGGTTGATGTTTCCTTACCAGATTCATTAAATAAAAATATATTTGTTGAAGGTTTCGTTCGACTTGTACCTGTAGAAAAGGACCAAAATAAAGCTGTTTCTTTAACGATGCCTTATATGGGCTTCTATGGAAATTGGGATGAGTTGCGAAATATCGATGCCCCAGCTTGGGAAAAAGATGCATTCGTCGGATATACTGCACTTTGGGATGATAGTTCAGAAAGTTATCCATTAGGATTCAATGGGAAAACATTTGATCTTAATCATATCGCATACTCAAAAAATTTTATAAATAATGGAATATTTGGTTCATTCCAAGCTTTACGAAATTTAGATAAAGTGGAAGTGTATATCGAGGACTCAACAGGAAATCAAGTTAAATATTTAGGTGATTTTAGTGAATATAATGGTGAGCCTTGGAAATTCAGAAAAAATATAATGGCCTATGGTGATACAAAATATGGCGCTTATCAATGGGATATGAAAGACATAGCAGGCAATTATGTACCTGACGGCGTGTACCAATATGTAATGAAAACAACTTTAAATTATCCAAACGCTAAGCCACAAATTGTAAAAATGCCTATCACTGTAGACTCCGTGTTACCAAAAATAACCGATATTAAAATAACACCAAAGAACGGAAAATATGAAATTACTTATAACGCAGAAGATAATGCAACAGACATTAACTCTTCTATTATTTATGTAAATGGTCAATATAATGAGGTTCCTTTTGGTAAAAATTCTCTAACAGTTAGTACAGAACCAAAAGGTTTGGTAATTTTAACTGTGGATTTTGCAGGAAACATCTCATGGACTACATGGGGAGATCAAAGCTATAATAAACAAAGTATGGCTATTCAAACATTGGGTGTAACACCATCTACGGGTGTAAACCAATCTAAACCAGCAAAAATTTCTGCTTGGGGTTACAATCGAGGTGACTGGACGATCACGATTAAAAATGCAAGTGGACAGGTTGTTGATTCGTATCAAGTAAATAATGAACACTCATTAAAAGCATCATGGGTACCAGATAAAAACCTTCCAAATGGAACATATACAATTACAGTCGATATTGTTACATTAGACGGTTTTAAATGCACATCAACACCTAAAAATGTAACTGTTATACAATAAGGATATAACTGTAACATGACACTAGTGAAAACTGGTGTCATGTTTTTCTTTTGTGCGTCAAAAGTATTTTTTTAAAATAAATTTTTAGACCCAATTCATCTAGGGGAGTGTTATCAAATGAAACGTAGTTCAAAGCAAGACACTAAAAAAGATTTTAACAGAGAAGAAAAATTGAAGACGCTGACGAATATTCAATTTAACGTAACGCAGAATGGCATGGACGAGGCACCGTTCCAAAATGAATACTGGGATAACACAAAGGAAGGTCTCTACATAGATATTGTTTCAGGTGAGCCATTGTTTAGCTCCGAAGGATAAGTATGATGCGGGTACAGGCTGACCAAGTTTTACAAAACCTATTAGCAAAAAAATGTTGTTCTGAAACGAAAACAAATGTTTCTTGTTTAGTTAAAAGTAGATTTAAAAAGATTAGTGTCGTAGTTAGA
>NZ_JBALMS010000218.1:6344-6492 GCF_036962205.1 Bacillus sp. JJ664
TAGAATCGTTGATAAATCGACATTTCTAGAGTTTTTTTATCACTATCTATGAAGCGACGTTACTAATGGATATATAGTTCAAACGGTATTATAACTTTAGAAGTGCCAATGGTTAAGTTAGCCTTTTATCAAGGTGACATGGTTTTTT
>NZ_JBALMS010000219.1:0-1036 GCF_036962205.1 Bacillus sp. JJ664
CTTTGGTGTTATACAACTTAAGCGCCAGTTAATTGATGAATGGAACTTTAATATCGATATTCTTACAGGTAATCTGGCAGTCCATCATTGGAATTACCATTGAACATTTATAAAGGTTAAACTTTTTCTTTACTTTACTCCATTGTTGGTTTCTCAAGTTTATCCTCCACAATAAAACGTTCATAACTCTTACTAACATGATATTATCATATGAATCTTTAATTTTTTATGAACGGTCCACCAGCAATTAGAATGGGGTTCGGTTCATTCTTTTAAAGCGTACAAATGAAATCATTTACAGCGACGACTTGCTACACTAGGGAGTTTCAAAAATAACATTCAACGACTTCACTGACATACTTTGGGAAGGAAAATAAGAGCCAATTTCGGCTCTTTTTTTATTTTATATTTGGTAAATTTCCGCACATTCCGCCCCAGTCGGCTCATAAAAACAATGATTCTTCCAAACTCCCGCAAAAGGCTGACCATACCATGTAGGCGGACACTTGGTATTTTGAACTCCCGCTCCCGATGGATTGAAATACCACAAAGAATACACAGCAGGATATAGTCGCCAATTTTGTAAATTTTGTCTAGCAAGCTTCAAATAAGGCTCGGTCGCTCTTTGATAAAAAGATGGCGATTGAATCGCGTCGAAGGAAGCGTCGCTCCCATGATATTGATAAATGACCTCTCGAATTGTATCAACATTTTTGAAATCTGAACACTTGACCAATGCTCGATTTATCACGACAGCACCAACAGATAACATCCCCCTTTGTCCTTCCGCTTCTGCTTCGGTTCGGATTAATCTTGCCAATAATTCAACATCACTTTGATTGTATTTTATTCGAGTCATAGAAAAACCCCCTTTATTCATGATATGATTTTCCACAACTTTTTACGTTAAAAAACCTCGCTTTTAGAAATGATAATTACATTCTCTAGGAAAGAAGGTTATTAATCAATGTCCAAAAAGCAAGGCTTCAAGGGTAGGATCCCCGACCCCATTCCTATTTTCCTATTACCATATACA
>NZ_JBALMS010000220.1:0-3133 GCF_036962205.1 Bacillus sp. JJ664
TATTCTCAATTGAAAAAGAAAAAGCCAGATAGATCAATATTGGAATGAGTAAAAAGTATTGAATGATTACAATTTGTTTCATTCTGCCTTTAAATAATCTGTTTTTAAATTGATTCATGTTATATTTCAAATTATTCTCCTCAAATATCCTTTATATCTAAAATATATTTTATCTCTTCTGCATTTTTGGTTTTTAAATTATTACATCAGGTTAGCAGTCCTTCCATTTCCGCCACAAAAAAACTGCCGTAGCAGTTCATTGTGAAAAAATATAAGGTCAAAGACTATTAAAAAAGATTACAACAATCGCAGATAAAACAAGTGCTAACAATACTGTTTTAAATGTGTTGTTCTTTTTATAATGAAAATTACCATAGAGTGAATCATCCTTGCCCATAAGTGCTCCCAAAATTAAATAGAGTACTATTGAAACCGGCAAAAATATAAATACCAATCTAACAATAAATGATGGAATCAAAAGCCCCTCTGCAATTCCACCACAAACACCTAAAAATACATAGTCTGTATTTGATTTCATTAACCGATTTCTGTGCATGATCTATTTTCTCCAAAATCTTTTTAAACCTTCAACATTCTATTTCTAATACTAAAGAGAATAGATTTTCTAAAAGTCTCTAATTTACTATATCTTTTATACGCAAGTTCGACAATATAAAGTTCATCATTATTAATTACCAAACTTTTCCGATTTTTGGGGATGCTTCAAAAATGAAAATATGTCATTTCGCCAGTAAAACATACTAAAAGGATTACCTAAGCAATCCCGTAGTTTTTTGCCATTTTTTTAGATGAAGCTAAAAGCTCCTTTTACTATAAGAATACCTACATCATTTGATTTGCGATATTAGTAACATATTGTTTAATCTGTTCTGTAGTGCCAATATTTGCTACAAATCCAAGTTCATAATATAAACCAGCTTTTTCAAAAATAAGTGTATTCTGAATCAAACCTTTTTCAAAATCATCTGCATCTGCTTTTTTCGTTTGATCAACTTTATATGAAACGCCTAAAGACGAAGAATCTCCTGTATAAGTTCCGCTAGCCCCATCTTTTAGTTGAACAATTTCATTTTTTTCTTCTAAATCATAATCAGGTTCAAATTCAGGATTGTAATTATAAATCGTTACATCCATGACAAAGAATTTTGATTTATTAATATGGGAAAGAAAATAATGCACACTCAACTTCTTACCATTATGACCAACATCATCAATGGACAATGACTCAATCGGTTCTACCTTAAACGGTAGTTTATTAGGTATTTTTATTGTAAATGGAAGTGCCCTTAACCCTTCTTCTAAAGAAGAAGATTCATAAGTTATGGGAATCATCTTTCTTTGTTCCTTGGTAAGTCGTGATAGATTTTGATCATTCTTTTTTAAATTAGAAGTATCCAATGTATTTTTCTCACGTTTTTCACAACCCAAAGGAATTAAAAGTAAAACCAAAACGAGTATTAATAATTTTTTCATTTGTAAGCTCCAGTTGTATGTTTAAGTATTATATTTTATTTTTTGTAAGAATCAACAATTTAAATTATTAGGTGACTTTGATGTTTAATAATCTAGTTTTAGAAACCATACCAGCACTTTCTAATGTTAGTTTCGAGTGTACATTATAATACCAGCAGCCACAGATCGGATTTAAATGATTGTCATAACACCATTCTTTCAAATGATGTATCATCGTCCTACCAATCCCTTTTTTTCTATATAGTTCATTTGTAAACATGCCGATACTTGCATATCCTTTGAGTAGCTTACTTCTTTCTGCAATCCCTACTCCAATTAGTATGTTTCCATCCATTAATGTGAATAATTGTTTGTTTTCAATACGCTCCTCTATTTCATCAATGAAGTCCTGACATACCTCTTTTATGTTTTTAGCATCGCTTTGCACTGCAACTCTAAATTCTGCATTTTTATATAACTTCTCTTTTGCAATGTCCATTTTATTATCTTGAAAGAAATAAGCTTGTTTTTCAATTTTATAATCATGATCTAATACCAAGCTTAAAAAAAGCTCGTCGCAAGTTGGGACCATTATGGATTGAACCGAATGTTCCTCAAGAACTTGATGAAAGATTTTTTGCGAAACATGATAATAAGGTAAGTCTATATAAAATTGTGTAAGGCATTGATCTTTATGAATGGCATAATAGCCTATGACTGCAGTACTGTCACAAATTGAATAGAACGTAGATTGAATTATATGGTCCTCTAAAAAGGAATCAATAGGAGAACTTAGTTTATTAACATATTCCGAGATTAAATGTTCAACAGCGCTTTGTTTACATTCTATAAAATTAAAATCCATGGCTGAGCACCTCCTATTTACGTTTGTTGAACTACTTATTTATTTTAATGAAAGATTTTTTGTCCACTTTTCATCCCACTGAAAGTAGACATTCTCACTTTCTTTTTGTATGAAAATAGATGTTGGATACGGTAATGCCAGTTCGGGCATTTCTTTTGGATCAAAATAACGTAATTCTACCGTCTCATCATCCATTGGGGCAAGTTCACCTTGTTTAACTTCACACTCAAACATAAAAACGTTATATTCAACTTTATGTCCATTTGGATATTGGTAACGAAAATCTTTTCCTCCGAAAATTCCGACCAACCTCTTTGGAATCACTGTTAATCCAGTTTCTTCCCAAACTTCACGAATAACTGCTTCGGCAGGGGCTTCCCCCATTTCAATCGCACCTGCAGGAAGGCTCCATTTTTCACCGTTTCCTTTATTTTGTAATAAAATTTCTCCATCTTGATTACGAATAATTCCAGCCACACATGGCATAAAAATCAGTTCATTCCCCATGACTTCACGTATTTTTTTATAGTATTTTGACATTCCCATAAATTAACCCCCTTATATATTAAACTATTTGTTGTAGTGACATATTTTGCTGTATTACCCATACGCCATTAAAACAATGACTTTCAATCATTTTATTCTTTTTGTTCATTTCTAAATATATCTATGATTGTAAAGCTTGCTTGACCAGTTGGTAATCTCAGTAAAAATAGAATATGAAAATATATAAGTACATAAAAAGATAATAATTTTATTTTGTTAAGGACTTCACTTCCCTCTATTAATGAGATT
>NZ_JBALMS010000221.1:0-6851 GCF_036962205.1 Bacillus sp. JJ664
ATTCCTCCATTAATACTTTATGTCTCAAATCATAATCAATAAATATAAAACAACTATTATTAAATCCTTAAATTTTTCTTAAATAAAATCAGATTCGTTCCTATCTGTAAAATATACATTTATTAATAAAAAAAAACCGCCAAACTTTATTGTTTAGCGGTTTTACATATTTGGTTTAAACAGATATCCCGCACCCCATACGGTTTCTATATAATCTGGATTTGAAGGGTTTTTTTCAATTTTTTCACGTATTTTTCGAATATGTACAGTCACTGTTGAATTATCACCAATTGAATCAAAACCCCATATTCGATCAAATAAATGATCTTTACTAAACACTTGATTCGGATTTGAAGCAAGAAAGGTTAGTAAATTGAATTCTTTAGTTGTAAAGATTTTTTCCTCTCCTTCAACGAAAATTTTTCGTGACTGTTGATTGATCAATAATCCCCCGACCTGTAATTGATTGTCATTTTGATCCTTTTGGACTAAACGATTATATCTTGATAAATGTGCCTTTACTCTCGCTACTAACTCACTTGGACTAAATGGTTTGACAATAAAGTCATCAGCACCTAAACCAAAGCCTCGTATTTTATCAATATCATCAGTTTTAGCTGAAACCATTAAAATTGGAATCTCTTTACTTTCACGAATTTTTTTACATATTTCATATCCATTCGTATCCGGTAGCATGATATCTAATAATATAAGGTCAAACTGTTCATGAAGGGCTTTATTCAAGCCTATTTCACCATTTGTCTCTATTTCAACTATCATTCCATCAATTTCTAAATAATCTCTTTGAAGCTCAGCAATGCTTTGGTCATCTTCTATGATTAAAATTCTGTTCATACTATCTCCTTATTACCAGTGACCTTATTTAAAGTAAGATAAATACTTGTAAATACCCCTTCTTCACTTTCTGCCCACACTTGTCCACCATGTTCTTCAATAATTCGTTTTACAATTGCTAGTCCAAGTCCTGATCCACCACTCATTGCATTTCTAGACTGATCTACACGGTAAAATTGATCAAAAATATAAGGTAAAACTTCTTCTGGAATTCCTTTTCCATTGTCGGTACATTTAATAATCACTTTTTCATTTTCTTCAATTAATTTTATCGATATACTTTTTTCTGACTTATCCATATATTTTAAACTGTTTTGGATCATATTCGTAAATACTCGCTTAAATTGTTCTCTTTCCATTATTACGATCATGTCATTTTGTTTGCTAACATTTTCATAAGTAATCATGACTTGAATATTGTCTAAATCAAACTGCAACTCTTCAATTCGATCTAATAAATAATGATGGATATTCACTTCTTCAAAATGGAATGGTACACGCTTTAAATCTAATTTCGAATATAAGAAAAGTTCATCAATTAAATTATCCATGTGTAAAGTTTTAGTATGAATGGTTTGGATATACTTTTCCATTTTCTCAGGTGTATTGGCAATACCATCTTGAATTCCTTCTACATATCCTTTAATTGAAGTCATGGGCGTTTTAAGGTCATGAGATATATTTGCAATTAATTCTTTTCGATTTTGTTCATACTTTTGTTGTATTTCGGCGGATTCTTTTAGGCTTTGTCTCATTAATTCAAAATTTTGTGCTAGTTGTCCGATTTCATCCTTACGATAGGGTTCAATTTGAAAATCAAGATTGCCATCTCGAATTTTTCTTGCAGCATCATTTAAGCCTCTAATCGGTTTTATGATACTTCTTGATACAAAATAAGACAGTAATGCATTCGTAATGGCAAAGATCGGGATGATGATACCAAAACGGAAAAAATAAAATGCATGTGTCCGTTGCCCACTTTCTGTTGGATCAAAAGAATTGAGGAAAAACATGTCTAAGATTATTTGTAAAAGAATAAAAGTTATAATTGGTATAACAATCATTGCAATATTTGATAATATCAATCGTTTACGTATTGACAATTTACAACCAACTTTCATGTTTAAATAATTTAAGAGTAAATGTCTTAAAGCTATTGTAAATCTTAAACATAAAAAATTAAATGGACCTTATATAAATCTTAAGTAATTCTTAAATCTGCTCAATTAATATTAAAATAACAATTTAATAAGCACTTAAAAAGAGGCTGTCACAAAGTCAATTTGGCATGTGAAGCCTCTTTTTAAAGATAATTGCGTTGATCACTTAATTTTTCGTTTTCTCCATGGTAAGAGTATCTGTTAGGTATACTCTTAATTCCTTTTAACTTATAAATCTTAATTCCTATTTATATAAGGTCCGTTTGAGAATTGTTTTAAAAATATTTATGTAATAATTAATTCAAAATTTATAAGCATAGTTTCTTAGTTTAATATGATTAAATTAATTAAAACTGTTCAATGATTGATGGAATTTCTAATAAATCATCGATCAGGAATTCCGGTTGAAAGTCGTTCCAGTATATATCTTTTTTCCAAATTACTTTCATACCAATATCTTTCGCTCCATTATAATCATTTTCAGGGTGATCACCAATATAAATTGCTTCATCTGGGTGTACATCAAAAAATGTTAGCGCACGATGAAACAGTAATGGATTTGGTTTGCTTATTCCTTCTTTTTCTGAAATTAAAATGAGTGAAAAGTGAGATTCTAAACCTAATTTATTCACAATATTCATTTGAAACTGTTCTTTTCCATTTGTAATGAGTCCTAATTTAAATGATTTTTGCTTCAATTCATGTAACATGTCATAAAGATTCGGAAAAGGTACACAGAAAAGATGAAAATTTTGTATATAATCCTCCAATAACTCTTCACACTTTACACCTTTAATTTCGAATTCTTCAATTAATTGTTTATATACTTGATCTTTCCATACATACCCTCTATCATCTAATTCTATAAATTTTGTACGATAGGTATCTATTGAAATATGTGAGAAATATTTAGTAAACCGTTTATATTGAGCATTTATAAACCGGATCAGTGATGCGTGACGATTTAAAAGTGTACCATCTAAATCAAAAAGAACAACTTTTATCAATGAAATTTACCTCCTTAAGTGTGTTAACACGAAAGTTTAATTGTATGCAATTTTCTATGTATTGTTATCTTGATTGTAATCTAATTTTTATCGAAAGCGTAATAATATATAGTTATTTAACCTTTCGCCCAAACAATCGCACCCAATTTCTCATACTTTATAAAGATTGATAACGAAGGAGTTGATATGAATGGATTATTATCCACACTATAGAGTGTTTCCAGGATTCCCTGGTCAACCGGGTCAATTTCCAGGCCATCCTGGAGGACAGTTTCCAGGACATCCAGGCGGCGGGCAACAAGGTGCACCAACATCCCCACCACCATCATTTGTACCTCAACAATCAAGTGCAAGTGCATTTGCAATAGATCCTGGAGCAATTGCAGGTTGTCGATTTAGAAATACTTACGTATGGCTAAATAATGGCGAAGCTTTTTGGTTTTTCCCGACATTTGTAGGACGTCGATCAGTTGCGGGTTTTAGATGGTTCGGATTTTTCTGGTCATACTTTGGTATTGATACAAACCGTATTAGATCGTTTACTTGCTTCTAAAAACTATAAAAAAATCCTTGTGCATATAGCTCACAAGGATTTTTTTCTCGTATTAGGCAAATATTTCATTTTCGATATGATAGAAATGAACTTGATTTCTTCCGTTTAATTTCGCAGTATACAATGCTTTATCAGAGTAATCGATTGCATCTTCCATTTTCATCGATATATTAGGAACCAATGACACGACACCTATACTAATAGTAACGAATTGATTTACACCTGAATTCATATTCGGAATTTGAAGGTCTAATACACTATTCCGTATCTTTTCAGCAATAATGTATGCTCCCTTTTTATCCGTATCACATATTCCGATGAATTCTTCACCGCCAAATCTTGCACAGAAATCTGAAGTTTCATCTATTATTTTAGAGACGGTATTCGCAACAATCTTTAAACACTTATCTCCTTCTAAATGACCATATGAATCATTAAACTTTTTAAAAAAGTCTATATCAAAAATGATCAGGGATAACGGTTTTTGTGATGCTTGCGCCTCTTCCCATTTTAATTTATACATTTCTTCAAAATAACGCCTGTTAGGTATCCCTGTTAAACCATCGGAAATAGATAATTGATGAAGTAATTTATTAGCTTGTTGTAATTTTCTTTCCGTTTTTTTTTGCTCGGAGATATCTCTAAAAACGACCATGGTCGCTTCTTTAGTTTCATAAGTAATATTAGATTCGGAGAATGATAGATCCACTGCTTTTCCATCAAGACGGGTATAGTTAATATCATTTTGTGCGATAGAATCCCGAAATTGACTAAATATTTCNNNNCTAATAAATGAAATATGTTTAGACCGATTAAATCCTTTGATTTTTCCGTACCTAATAATGTTCCTGCTTTTTCATTCGCTAACATGATGATTCCGTTTTTATGAACAAAAATCCCATCAGGTGATGTTTCAATTAAGCTTTTATATCTTTCTTCACTTTCTTTTAATGCAAGCTTTATTTCTTCATTTCTATTTAAAAAGCTGATAAACACTGCTAAAAATAGACCACCAATCAAAACAAAACTTTCACATATTGGCATGATTGGGAAAAGTTGATATGAATATTTTATATGTTGATAAATGAAGAACGAACTACTTAGAATCATTACGCATAGAATCATATACATCCATTTAATCCAATAATTTTTTACAAACTTTGAAATGAATCCACTAATGATCACATTAACGGAAATCGTAATGAATGCAAAAATCGACCCTTCATTAATTCCAAAGTAAGACATTCGAAAAGCTACAATGATCATTGCAGTAATAATAGCTGCTCTAAAGCCACCAAAATACACTGCTGATATAATAGCTAGTTGTCTAAAATCTAAAATGTTAATTTCAAAGACTTGAATTCCAAACAAAATTAAGATAATGCCGAAAATACCATGTATTATACCCACTACAATTTGAAACTTATTTGGAAATTTTTGCCGTAATATATTTTGAAGTCTATGAAAGCTAAACAAGAAAAATATGAATAACGAAAAATTTAAAAACAAATCTTTTATCATCTTTAGCACCTATTTACATTTAATATAGCTGTTCGAGGACTTTGTTCCTATTGGAAAATTCATTAGCTAGCGAAACTCCAATAATGCAACAAACCTTTCACAAAAAGGCATTAATAAAAAATACAACATGTACGAAATAAAATACAATCAAGGATTTATAAAAACAATCCCATTAAGACAGTATGATTGTATCGTCCATCAATAAAAGTATCTTCTTTTATGACTCCTTCAATCTCAAAACCTAGTTTTTTATATAAGCGAATGGCTTTAGTATTGTCTTCATTACACGTCAATTGAATTTTTCTCGTGATGGTATTTTGTTTTGCCCATTCAATTAGGTATTCCATTAAACTATTTCCTAGTTGTAATCCCCAATATTCTTTTTTTATAACGATACCTAATGTTCCAACATGCTTTGTACGTGCTGCTTGACTAGAATGAATTGACGCAATACTGATGATTTGTTCATTTAATGTAACTAATAGAATGCTTGTGTTTTGTTGTTCTTTTGAATTCGTTAAGAATGTTTTATATTCATCAAGATCTCTTTTAAATTCATTTTCGCCAAAGGATAGAAAATTTGTTTCTCCTCCGACAATATTGTAAAAATCAATAATTGATTGGGCGTCCTCATTAGAAGCTTCCCTTACGGTTACAATCAAATCGTTTTTTAACTTTATTTTGAACATGTCATTGACTCCTTTTCAAACAAAAAAGAGCCGCATTTGCAGCTCACTACTTCGTATATTATTGAATAAATTATTTTTCATTATTTATCATATCATATTGCAAATGATTTTCCATTTTATTCTCTATCAATTTTTTCTTTTCACTTGTAATGACAACCATTGCAGCTCCAAGTAAAACGATCGTTCCTCCAACTAATTGTAATAATTTCATATTTTCGTTTAAAAGGATAGTAGAAAAAATAATCGTAATAACTGGTTCAACCATACTTAATATAGCGCTTTTTGTTGGTCCTATTAATCTAATGCCAGCAAAAAAAGATGCCATTGAAATAACACTCGAAATGATTGAAATGCAAAGAATCGATAACCAACCAACAATACTAAAATGAAATTGAAGTGTATTCGTAGTCAAACCCACAACTAAAAATGAAATTGCAGCAAACAAAGCTATAAATGCACTTGTCACTAGAGGTGGTACTTGTAATGTCACTCTACCACCTACAATAATATAAATTGAGTATACAATTGCAGCACCTAATGCTAGAGTAATGCCAAATAAATTCATATGATCTGTTGGAGTTCCTAAAACTAAAAGAATACCCAAAAGTGAAATAATCATGGAAATAATCATAAATTTTGTTAGTTTTTCTTTATTAACAAAAAATGAAAGGATTGCAACAAAAACAGGATATAAGTATAAAATCAATGCAGCTAAAGATGCTGGTATGTACTTGATCGAACTAAAATAAAAACTAGATTGTAAAGTATACAGTATGCTTCCTAGAAGAAAGAATATGATGAATTGTTTCTTCGTGATTGAAACAAAACCTTTCTTCATAAATAGATAACTAAAAAAGATGATCGAAGCAAATGAGAATCGTAGAAATAACAATGTATTTACACTAACTTGATGATCATATGCATAAATTGCAAAAATAGGCATCAAACCAAATGCTGTCGCTGACAAAAGTATTAAAAAATATCCTAAATACATCGAGATTCCTCCTAGATATGTATACAACCAAAAATATTTTGAATTTTTAATTAATTAAAGTGTAACATACAT
>NZ_JBALMS010000222.1:0-2526 GCF_036962205.1 Bacillus sp. JJ664
ACGGACTAAATGAATTAAATATTCCACTTGAAAAAGTTAAACATTTAATAGTGACACATATTCATTTAGATCATTCTGGTGGAGCAGGCTTATTAATGGAGAAATGTCCAAATGCTACCCTCTATGTTCACCCAAAAGGAGCAGCCCATTTAGAGAATCCAACAAAGTTAATAGCAAGTGCAAGACAAGTTTATGGCGAAGATTTCGACCGCTTATTTGATCCAATACTTCCTGTGGACCAAGGTAAAATCTACTCAGTCCAAAATGGCGAGGAGCTTATGATTGGAAAAAATCATAAACTAACATTTTTATATACCCCTGGTCATGCAAATCATCACATTTCCATCTTTGATCATAATAGTAAATATATGTATACAGGTGATACAATCGGGATTTATTATCCTCAGTTAGAAAATGAAATTGGACCATTTGTTTTGCCGTCAACGTCACCTAACCAATTTTCATACGACCTAATGATTGAATCACTAAATTTAATTAAATCTTATCAACCAGAAGCGATTTGTTTCGGTCACTATGGCTTATTAAATCAAACACAGTTTATCTATGAATCAATTCCTAGCTATCTAGATATTTTTATGAATAAAACAAACACAATTATTGAGCAACATCCACATTTAACATTCACCGAGAAAAGTACGTATTTGAGTAATGCTTTGTTCGAAGAGATTAAACAAGAATTGACTAGCAAAAGCATCCAAGCAGATCATCCTGTATATAACATCATGAAATTAGATATAGAAGTTTCAGCAATGGGACTAATTCTTTCAGTTGAAAAAAATAAAAAACACAGCAATTAAAGGTTAACGGTTATTGCCTATTTTTTATTGATTGATTGTAGGCCATTTCTCATGCAACTTGGTCTATTTTACTCTTGAATACAAAAAAAGCGTGTGATCATTCACACGCTTTTTAATATAATAGAATTATTTTGTTACTAATTTAAGTTACGTCTTAGTAAGAAAATACGTTGTTATTTTTGTTTTTTAATCTTTTTCTCATTATTTTTAGGACTCTTATTTGTCGGTAAATTCTTGTCTTTTTCTACCTTTACTTTATCTTCCACTTTTTCAGACATTTCGATCTTTCGTACCTCACCATGTGTAACAGATAATTGTTCAAAAAATAACTTTTGCGTTCCTCTAAGTGTAAATAAATGTTTCTTTTCACGAGGAGTTACTAAATTTATAACTGTACCTTGGTTCCCCATTCTACCAACTCGGCCACTACGATGAGTATATTGTTCAACCTTTTCAGGTACGTCTAAAGTTACAACAAACGGTAAGTCCTGAAGATCGATGCCTCTTGCAGCGACGTCAGTTGAGAATAAAAGTGATATTTTCCCTGATTGAAGGTCTTTTAATACTTTACTTCGTTCCATTTTACCTAATTTCGAATGAAGCACCGCTGTTTTGATCCCTCTGAAATTTAATTTCGAAGCAAAGCCCTCTAATTTAAATGGTTCATTACTAAATACAAGTGCTTTCATATTTTGAATTGATCCAATTCTTCTTAGTAATTCTAATTTTTCTCTTTCTTCACAAGGAATAAATCCGTGCATAATATTCCCTTCAAGACTTTGATCAACAGTAATTTCAGTTAAGTTCGTACTTTGTTCTTTTGCAAACTGCATCGCTTGAGGAGTAATTGTAGCTGAAAAGAATAATAATTGACGATCCTTTAATGTTGCTTTTACAATTTGAGGAAGGTCTTTTTGATCATCTGTCTTAATTAATTCATCTACTTCATCAAATACAATCTTTTTAACAGCATGCATTTTAAGTTTTTTTAACTTAATCAGCTGCGAAATTCTACCTGGAGAACCTACAATAATTTTCGGTTTTTGTTTTAGCTTTTCAACTTGGCGTTTTACATCAGCACCACCGACAATTGAAGCTACTTTTATATTGGTATTTTGAGTGTAGTCTTGCACAACTTGAAAAATTTGCATTACCAACTCTCGAGTTGGCGCCATAATGACCACTTGAGGATTTTCCTCATTCTCATCAATTAATTTAAGTAATGGTAATACATAAGCAAGTGTTTTACCTGTTCCAGTTGGCGATTGTACAACAACATCATTTCCTTCAAGAATCGCTGGAATTGCTTTTTCCTGGACAGAAGTCCAATTAGTAATATTACTTTCTTTTATTTTTAAAATTGTTTTTTCTGATAACTGAAAATGTTCCATTTAAATCTCCTTTAATATTTCTCATCAAACCATTGTAACATTATTTCCGAAATATGTATCAATTCTTCTAATTGATCAAATTCATCTTCTGTTATTTTATTGACAAATTTAATGATTAACGATGTTTCTGTTTTATTTTTCTCAAAAAATGATTGTTTAATGTTATGAAAAACGTTGAATTGTTGTGCTGTATGATTTTGTAACAACATCAAGCTTCTTTGTAGGATTTCAGCCTCTATTTCTTTATTGAAAAAAAATATTTGTTCTACATAACAACCAACATCCTCACTAGAAGTTAACAATTCCGAGTATAAATC
>NZ_JBALMS010000223.1:0-3287 GCF_036962205.1 Bacillus sp. JJ664
CAATATATTTTAAAAAATCGTGGCAAGAAAATGGTCTTTGTTCCAGAAGCAGTATGTTATACAGAGTGTCCTGAAACATGGCGGGATTTATTTAAACAACGGGTTCGCTGGCAAAAGGCATTTATTGACTGTATCATTCATTATTTCCCTATGCTTGTAAAGACATTTCCTTTTCGGACTGTTTCTTTCTTTATGCTGATTGATTCATTTGTTATTGGTACAATTGCTGTTTATATTACGTTATTTAATTTGGGATATAATCTCATTACAAATATAGATGGAGCTAAGAATCTAATGATAATCTATCTGTTGGGTTCAGTTACATTTAATTTGATTTACAGTATGTTTGCAGTTTATCTAGCTCGATTCTATGGGGTTCATTTCAGAGGAAAAGATAAGGTACGATTGGCTGTTACGATTGTATTAGATTTATTTGTGTATCGCTTTGTTACAATATTTTTTGTTCTATACGGAACATTGGCATATTTTGTGAACCGCAATGACTGGAACAAAGTTGCTAGAACAGGACGTACTTATGAATTAGAGAAGGATAAAGGAATGGTGAAAGTTGGATAAAAAGCTTGTTTATGTATATGCTGTGATGATTTCATTGTTCATAATAGCATATCCTTTCATGAAGAGTAGCGCAACATACTTAGACGATTCAAATCCAAAAAATAAAGTAGTATTGCTGCAAAATAGGTGTAGGCCGTTAGCTGATAGAAATATAGAAGATCTACAAGAAATAGAAAGAAAACAAAATAAAGCAAACATAATTTTTACGATGGATGATGGTTGGGAATCTCAATATACTCATGCTTTTCAAATCTTAAATGAGAAAGGTATGAAAGGAAGTATAGCGGTTATTCCAACTAAAGTAGGTACTGATGGTTATATGACATTAAGTCAATTAAATACGCTATATGCATCAGGTTGGGACTTAATGAATCATACATATTCACATCTTCATTTAGTAAATTTATCAAACAAGAAGCAAAAAAAAGAATTTGATCAAGCAAGAACATGGCTTAATAATCATTGTTTTACAAGAGCAAGTGATATAGCAGTTTATCCATACGGTTCTTATAATCAAGACACATTGGATATTTTACAGGAAGAACATTTTCGAAGTGCGCGCACGATTGTCGATGGAATTCAATCTAATCAACTAAAAAAATATGAAATACGTACAATCAACTTGCTTCCTACTACTGATATAAAATGGGTGAAACAAGAAATTGATCAGGCAATACAAACAAAACAAACAATTGTATTTACGAATCATCGTTTTAACAAAAAACCCGATGCTGCACAAATGAATTTTGACCCTGGAAAATTTAAAACGATTGTAAATTATGTTGATCGTAAAAAAGATAATTTAAATATACTTACCTATTCTGAGTGGTTGGATGTTAAGGGAATACGTTAAGTGATTTACAGTTTAAAGAAGCTTCTTAATGGAGCTTCTTTTATTTTATATATTTTTCTCTAAAAAAAAACGAATTTGGACCTATTTATTTTTTGTATGGAATGCGGTGATTATTCAAATTCTAAAAAAGGAATATCAAAAAATCATATTGTGTTGATTTAACCAAATTTATTCCAAATCGCTAAAAAGATTCATGTTGATGTTTTGAGCAAACAATCAACAGTTTTAAATTATATCATTTTAAAAAAGCATTTGACTGTTTACCGATATGGTACTGAAATCACTTATTGGATTGTTTACACAGTTAAATAAAAAAAAGAAGCAGTGGCTTGCATTTGGAGTAGCCAAATTTGATTACATAAAAAATTAGGGGGTTAAAAGTTGGAATTCTATAATGTTTTTGGAAATAAAAAAGAACTCGAAGTAAATGAAGGTGAACGTGTAGAAATTATTATAAGAAGTGATCAATATTGTATCAATGATGAGGAACCATTATATCATTCTGGAACACTCAATGAAATCGTATATGGAAAAGATGCAAAAGGAGGTTCTGAACCAGTAGGAATACAGGTTACATTTGATAAGGATACTGTCTACAATGACGGAGAAAAAGAATTTATATCTTTTGATGCAATTGAAGATGTCTTTAGTAAAAAGTATGAGATTGTTGGATACGCAATGTTAAACGAGGGAATTAGCTTAAGTGTAAAAGGTAAGAATGTAGGAAAAGTTATTAATTTTGACTATATTAACGGGAACTTAATTCCAGTTTCAATTCAAGAAGAAAATGATTCCTTAAAAAATACAATTTCAGATGAAGACGCTGAATTAATCCAAGACATCATGCGATATGGAACACCTCAAAAGTTTTCTCATTATATTCTTACTAAATCAAGATGATAAGGAAATTTCTTTATATTGGATTTAGTTGTTCTGCTTTACGTAAATACTTATTATTAAAATGAAAAGAGGCATGTTAAATTTGCCTCTTTTTATATTGCCTAAATAAAATAGAAATTTGATCATATCTTTTGCGTTAAATTAGGGTCAATAATCATGGTTATATGAATATATTGACGGTAGTACTTTTAATGAGATATGAAAAAATCAAACAGGAGAACAAAAAAGAACGAGAGCTGGTTTGGCAGGCAGTCAAAAGGCACATTATATGTGCCTTTTTTTGTTATCATTTTTTATTGAATGAAATAAAAGAGAGATTTGGTTTATATCTCGTTGTGTGAGAGTTGGCTCAATAATAATAACAGGATGGATTGTATCAATATCTAAGTGAAAATCTGCAATAATAAATTCTATTGAAAGTTCATCTAAGTTTTGAGACTCAAAATCACCTTGTTTTGGTTGCAGAATATTCATTTTATGACCGAATTCCTTTATTAGTTTTGTAGAAATATATCGATAAACTGCCGGTCCATTACTTGTTAGTAATAATATATTTTTTTTCAACATATCTAATTTAATTTTAGTTGCTTGGATATTCAATGTTACTTTAGCAATTCCGTCTTTTGTAATTTCAGGGTATGACTTTTCATTTGTCCATTCGAACAAAATGTTTTTTACTTTCGTAAATAATTCGGGGTAATTCTCATTTGTAAAACGATCTAATGGATAAGAAGGTTCTCTTTTTTCAATCGAATATAAAACCAATGAGTATCGTTTGTATTGACTTTGAAAAGTATATAGAAAATCCTCATCATTAAGTAATGAAATTCCTAATTTGTTTTCTAATCTTTCTACTAAGTCAAACATGTCTTGATAATATGACGTTTTTTTACTATGGAATAGCAATAAAAATTCAGATTTTTCAATTTCACCAAAACTATAATAAGGTAAAGTAGAT
>NZ_JBALMS010000224.1:0-1092 GCF_036962205.1 Bacillus sp. JJ664
ATTTGATTTAGATGGAACACTATATGATGGTACAGATCATTATGATTACTATGCAAATCTTTTATCAAAAGAAATTAATGAAGATAAAAGAGATCTTTTTCTAAAAGATTATCAAAAAATAAAAGACATGGACCATGCATTAACAATCGGAAAGGTATATGATTCTGAATTGGATTTTATCATTACGCTTGATCCAATCACGATGAAGCCGATTCAAGTACATACATGGGACGGGCAACTAGTATCAAGAGATAAATTACCGAAAAACTATGATGAACAAAATCATTTTGATTTACCATTTATTCCGGTTGGTGATGGATGGTGGCTACCGCTTGTAACCAGTTACCATTACGGAGCAAGAAATGTGTATCATTGTTATGATCGAACAAAAGAATATATGGCGACAAGTGAATTTGTTATACCTTATATAAAAGGTTTAAAAGAAGCTTTGCAATCAGTTAAACATGAAAAGCATTTAGTGTTGTTAACAAATTCGGATCGAGAGGATGTTTCAAGATTACTGAAACTTTTAGGTCTAACAGATCTTTTTGATTTAGAAATTACGGATGGAAAAAAACCATTGGAAACAGAGAAACATCTGAAAAATATTTTAAAAGAATATAATGTGCTGCCACATGAAGTTGTTTCGATTGGAGATAACTTTATGAATGAAATTTCACCTGCTCTAAAGTTAGGGATGCATGGAATTTATATAACAAATCAACCGTTTGAACAATTTAGTGAGACATTACTAGTTGTGAATCAGTTAGAAGATATATTTAAAACGCTGTGATCGATTGCAGCGTTTTTTTTTATTGATTTAGTTTCAAGGAAAATTTATTAAATTGTTATGTGAATTATACATACTTTTGTTTTTACAAAGAGAAAATAATAGTAGGAGGAAGTGAAATGGACATGAAAAAGAAACGCTACTCTCTACTAATCTGTATATTAGTCCTTTTTACAACTTTTTTAGGTGGAGTAAAGATTGATGCTAGGTCAGTGAATTATGGATATATTACTCACCCTTTACTAGTCTATTTTTTTGATGTTGGTCAAGGTGATAGTATTTTTATGAATCTACCTAATGGA
>NZ_JBALMS010000225.1:0-1080 GCF_036962205.1 Bacillus sp. JJ664
ATTTGAGGGTTTAGTTTAATAAATATAAAAAATCCAAGTATTACGGTTATTAATACTAAAATTAATTTCGAAAAAAATTTCATATGGATACTCCAGTTATCTTCAAATAAAAGTCATAAATCTAAATCTTCGGTAGATCATTACTGTGTGCAATTATTGTAATATGTTCGTTTCTATATTCGACAATTTGGTAAAATACACCTTTATCAAAAAAATCTTTATGAATTTCACAAATTAGTTTCTAAGGGGAATTAATTTTTCTTATAAAACTATCTTGCCATTTAATTAAATGAGAAAAGCAACATTAACCTTATAGCATAAACAAATAAAAAAGACCAAATCATATAGACTCGGTCTTCTAATTGCTTAGTTTTTATACTCTTAAATAGAATGATATTAGCTTTGAATTCAGCTTTTTTACATACTCTTCTTATTTTTTCTACTTTGAATTTTCTTCATGTATAATGCAAAACTTAGTGGAAGCATGCCGAACATATTTGTTGAAAAAGATTCTTTATTTTCTTCCTTTTCATGTTTCATCAGTTCTCGCTTCTCTTTTGGTTGATCGATATAATTCATAAACTGCTCAGTCATATATTTAACATAATCATTAGTCTTCAAACTAATCACCTAGCTTTCTACTCACTTACTTCTACTATCTCCTCATCGAAGTGAATTT
Source organism: Bacillus sp. JJ664 (assembly GCF_036962205.1). Lineage (NCBI taxonomy): Bacteria > Bacillati > Bacillota > Bacilli > Caryophanales > Bacillaceae > Bacillus > Bacillus sp. JJ664. Next base: position 680 of record NZ_JBALMS010000225.1, read on the forward strand.
AAACAGTTAATGATTTCCACCGAAACGTCCTTTGGTGACCTTTCATTAACTGAAATGGTGAAATCAGCTTTTTCATAAAATGATTTTCTACTAATGAACAATGTATTTAACTCTTCAATCGAACGATTTACGGCATTCGGGCGATTTGGATCCTGATGAATTCTTTTATATAACGTCTCAATTGTTGATTCTAAATAAAATAATATTCCATTTTGTTTCATGAATACAATATTTTCGGGACGGGTAACAATTCCACCACCTGTTGAAATAATTGAATCATTACTCGATACTTTTTTTAATACTTCGGACTCAATATTACGGAAACCATTTTCACCACTCTCTTCGAATATTGTTGGTATACTTTTACCTGTATGTGAAACTATTTCTTCATCTAAGTCAAT
>NZ_JBALMS010000226.1:0-3289 GCF_036962205.1 Bacillus sp. JJ664
ATTATATCTTTTAAAAATAGAATAAGAAAAATTATACTTAATAAAAATATTTGCCTCCTCTATGTCAATACTTGTTGGCTAAAATAGCTTTGTAATTAACAATTTTACAGGTATAATCATTATGATAAAGCTAGAAGGAGGAATAAAAATGAAACAAACATCTCTCCATTATTGGCATAAAGAACATAATAAACGAGTAGCCGATTTTCATAAAAAACACGAAAATGAAATACAACGAGGTGAAAATGGGAACAGTTTGTTAGCGAAATGGGAAAGATATTTTTATAACAATGTAATATCACCTCTAAAAAAGTGAAATAATACCTTTTTGAAAGAACTGTCTCCTAGTACAGTTCTTTTTTGATCCACTTTTAAAAACTCTAATAGTTTAATTTCTTGTGGTACTTACCCAATATAAAACAAATAGACCATACCCGAATTGGTATAGTCTATTTCGCATGATTACTATTTAATATAGGTGAAACTTTTTAATTTTACGTATTTGTATTTTTTATTATCTATTAATACTCAACTTTACGATAATATCTTCTAAGTTCTAATGGGTGATTTCTTTCGCGCTCAAGATAAACACTTATTCGGCTTAAGACCGCCCAATTGATACTCACGGCAAAATGTTTTCTAAATTCTTCACTAATTCCTTTAACTGTAAAGTCTTTTGTATCAATAATCGTTAGATTTTTTGTGATTTTTTCAGCAAATCTCTCTACTCGATCTACTAACGGCCTTGTTTCATCTTCACCTTTTAATATAATTACACTTGTATCTTCCACAACTAGTTCAAGCGTACCATGGAAAAACTCAGCGGCATGAATTGACTTTGCATGGATCCATTGCATTTCTTCTAATATACACATCGCATATGAATATGTGTTACCCCATAAGTTTCCTGAACCAACCATCATATGATATTCTGTGTCTTTATGTTTAATCGCGAAGTCCTCTGCTTTTTGATCAAATGACTTAACCGCGTTTAGAATCGCTTGAGGCAGCAAAGCTACTTCTTTCGTAAATTGTTCGTATTGAGGGAACTCATCATTGTTATACATAAAGCGGAAAACAAACATATAAAGAAGCATGAAGAATGTATCAAAAGAATGTTTTTCTGATCCAGTTGTGATGCAATGGTCTACCATTTGTGTTAATGGAGTATTTGGCTCTGCTACTAAAGCAATCGTAGTAGCACCCTTTTGACGACAATACTCAACAGCCGCAATCGTATCTTCAGTTGTTCCTGATACTGATGTAAAAATACAAACAGAATCTTCACTTAAATGTTTATGGTTCATCACGATGAATTCAGCAGCAATTTCTGCACGAACTTGAATAGTAGATTGCGATTTTAATATGTATTCATAAGGATACATCATAGCGATTGTTCCACCAGCACCAATCAAGAATATATTACTGTATCCATTATGACTAATCTGATCTACAATTCCTTCTATTTGGCTTTGGAATGCTAGACCTTCTTTTTCTACAAGTTTTAGAAATAACTCTTCATTAAATTTTAACATAAACTTTTCCTCCTTAAATTGACTCGTTAATTGGATTGTCTTTATGATTTTTAATATTCCCACCATACTTTTTTTCCCAGTAAAAGTAGACTGGTAGACCTGTTGCGATGACGATAAATGCTGCGATCATCCCTTGTATAGGTGCCCAAGTAAAAGTTCCCCAAGCAAGCCATGATGCGCCAAGAATAGCCAATATTGTTGTAACTCTCCAAACCGGCATACGATAAATTGGCTTATAATCTTCTCTTTTACGGCATTTGTATACCGCCACAAAATCCATAATATTAATCATTAATTGCGTAAGAGTAAAATATCCTAGTAATGTAGTTAAATTAGTAGAACACACAAGTATGCAAGCATATATTACTTGAACGATTATTGAAAAACTTGGCGTTTCATATTTTGGATGAACTTTAGCAAAACGTTTAAAGAATAGCCCGTCCTTTGCCATTGCATATTCCAATCTAGGTTGAAACATAATGCAGGAGCTTAATGAGCCTAAAATAACAATTATGGCTGTTACAGCTACAAATGACGATGCAATATCCGATAAACCAGGGATATACTTAATTGCCTCTGAGACAGCTGCATTAGTGCTCATTAATTTTTCAAATGGCATAAGGCCAATAATACAAACAGCAAGAAGTGTATACAAAATCATGACAATGAACACCGAACTGATTAAAGCCCGAGGTAGTACTTTACCTGGATTTTTGAATTCTCCAGCCATAAAACATATGGCCGCCATCCCTGTGTAAGCCCAAGTAGTCGCAGACACGCCACCGATTAAACTTGTTTTCACTTCTCCAGTTGTTGGCGTATAAAAATAGTTCCCAGTATTCATGTACATAAATCCTAAAAAAATAACAATTAAAAATGGAATGATTTTAATCGCAGTGATGATTACTTGAAAAATACCTGCTACCTTTACACTTCGATAATGAATAGAAGTAATGATGAGAATAATAGCTATTCCTAATAATTTACCTGCCATTCCAGAAAAAAATGGAAAAAATGTAGAAACATATGAAACAATTGCTAAAGCCATAATGGCAATTGAAGGTGGGTCAAGTGCCCAAAATGCTGCCCAACCATATAGAAATGCTAGCGGTCTCCATCCCGCTTTATTCAAATACACGTAACCGCTTCCGTTTTCAGGATAAGCTGTCGATAATTCAGCTAATACCATTACTTGAGGAATTGCAATTACTCCACCGATGATCCAAGCTAAAATAGCGATTGAAGGTGTCCCAGAAGCTTTTGCAACATCTCCAGACGAGACAAAAATACCTGAACCTACAGTTGTTCCAACAGCAATAGCTAAAGCAGACCAAAAACCTAGCTTTCGTGTGAGCGTGACTTTACTCATATTGAGTTCCTCCCAATTTAAATTATAAGATTTGTAATCTCGTATAAATCTAAAAAATCATTTAAAAATTGGTTGCCGTATTGTATGGTTTGAAGAATTGTTTCGATGTTTTGCAAAATATTTTATTTCTTGGCCAAGCTTTTTCTAAAAGGCAAATTTAATTCTTTAATATTTAATCCATCATTTCACATTCCTTTCATTAAAATATTATTTGTTATGTCTTGTATTATAATAAATTATAACAATAAATACAATTAGAATATTTAAAATATTTCATACCCACTAGCATTCTATAAAATTATCTAAAATAACTAAGAGTGAGTTCATACTCTTTTCAATGAAAAACAAAAAACCTTGTTAATTCAAATTGAATTAACAAGGTTTT
>NZ_JBALMS010000227.1:0-1259 GCF_036962205.1 Bacillus sp. JJ664
TTAATTTTAACATAATTTTTTGAAAAGAATAAAAAAAGAACCCTTTAATGGAAAAGAGTTCTTTTACTGGATAAATATACTAATACGAATATTAAAACCTCGTATTTTTCGGAAGAATATTCATCAATATGTATTATTATACTTCTAAACCATTGCCTTCTTCTATGATGTGGAATAATAAATGTACTAAATGATGAATAGAATTTGACTCTTCTAGTTCAACTTCTTCTTGATCTTCGGTTTCATCAATAAATTCTAGATCATTTAAATAAAGTGCCATAAATTCATAGTAATCCTTCATTGCAAACGAATAACAAGCAACTGGCTCCTCTTCTTCTTCTTCAAATTGCAGAAGTAAGTGTGATACATTGCCATCTTTATCTTCTGCATCAAAAAACACAAAAAAACCAATATTTGTATCGATTTCAAATAAATGTCTAGTGCCACCTACAGTTGCACTATGGTATTCTTCATCATTCAGTTTTTGGATTTGCATATTGTCTACATTGTCTTCTTTGTGAAAAGTCACATTAAATGATTTCATTTTTTTATCTCCTTATGAACACAAATTTAGTTATATTAAAACCTTCTATATGTAACATACCCTATTTACTACTAATTATTTCCACTAGTTTAAAAATGAATAAAGGGCATACTACAAAAAAAGGAGTGAACGAAAATGAGTAGAAGAAATAAAATTTTAGTGCCTGAATCAAGAAAAGCACTAGATTCACTAAAAGCGAAAGTTATGAATACATCAAGTCCTGAAAATGCTAAATTTGAAGCTGCCAAAGAAGTTGGGGTTCCTTTAGTTAATGGTTATAACGGTAATCTGACATCCGAACAAAACGGGAAAGTTGGAGGTCGAATTGGCGGCAATATGGTTAAAGAATTGGTCAGAATGGCTCAAGAAAATTTAAATAAGAAACAATAAGCAAAATTGATAATTTCTAAGAACATTAGTCTTCATCTTTAATATCTGGATCTTCTGGTATAGGTTCATTATAATAATCTGCTATCATTTTTTTCATTTTTTCTACTTGATCTAAATGATTATTAAATTGTTCTTTATAAATTAAAAATTGTTCACCATCATGAACCGCTCTGATTTTTTTGGCCAGAATTAATTGTTTTATATAGGCTACATCAAGCGATAAATATTCTGCAGTTTCTTCAATTGTTAAATACATTGGAATTCTCCTTTTAAAACAATGTTCACTTTATATTACCATAAATTGACTTATCTTCATGTATATTAT
>NZ_JBALMS010000228.1:0-2684 GCF_036962205.1 Bacillus sp. JJ664
ATGATATTCATTTCGGAAGGATATTTCCAATTGGCGAAAACGGAGTAAAACTGATTTTAACAGGATCATATACTGCTTTTTTAAAAATGTTGGGGTTTGAAATATTTCTTTTTTTGTCATTGGATTTTCAGGATACAAAAAAGAAATTATTAACACTCACATTTGTAAACCTATGTTCAACGATTATTTTTACATTTGTAGTGTTTACATCATACGTAACTTTAAGTAATAGCCAAAACAATAAATTACTTAATCCACTTGTCATAATTTTTAAAACTTTTCAATCAAAAATGGTTGAAAATGTTGATACGATTTTCATTTGTCTATGGTCCATCGTAGTTTGTTCAACATTAATTAGTTATTTTTACATTGTTAGTAAAGCTGTACATAAAAGTCTGAATTCAATTGTGAAAAAAAGAAGTAGTATTTTATTAGCAATCTTGCTCTTACTCATGGCTGTTTATCCATTATTACCATTGGAAATTATAAATGTTGAAACAGTTTTTAAAATAGGAGAACATTTAGATTTAGTCTTTGTTGTTATTATTCCATGTCTTCTATTTCTCATCAATAAGGTTAGGGGGCTACTTAATTGAATCGTAGACTTTCAATCGCCTTTTTATTCCCGCTACTTCTTTTTTTCCTAACGGGTTGTTGGGATCAAAAGGAAATCAAAGATGAAATTTTAATAAATGGAATTAGTTTTGACCTAAACAAAGAGCGAAAAATTATAATTAATGCTCTTGTACTAGATATCGTTGGGAAAGGAATTGGAGTATATGAACTAAAAAACAAATACGCCGAATCAATCAAAAGTTCTGTTTACGAGTCTGGAATCGAACTGCAATCATCCATTCCAGGAGACATAGAAACATCTAAAACTAGAATATTATTATTCGGTGAAGAATTTGCAAAAGAAGATTTTATTTCTTTATTAGATACATTGAATCGGGGGAAAATAGCAAACATTAACGTAAAAGTTGCGGTTACCAATCAAATGCCTGGTAAAGAAATATTAACAATGCATAATAATAGTAAACCGTTATCATTTTTCTTATCAGAGACCATTGAAAATGCTGAAGATTTTTCATTAGTACCTAAAATAGATTTAATGGACATTTTTACATTAGGTAATGAGCATGGCATTGATTTTAGCCTACCTTTACTGGATAAAAACAAAGATAAGGTAGTAGTAATTGGTACGGGACTTTTTCATGCTGGAAAGTATACGGGTCGTTTTATCCCATACGAAAATACGCCTCTCCTTCTATTAATGATGGATAAATTTGGTAAAACAGGTCTATTCTCCACGACAATACAAGAAAAGAAAGAACTTGAAAAACCACATAATATTATCTCATATGAGGTATTTCGCCAATCAAGAAAATTCAATATACACACGTCTGGGAAGAACGTAAAGGTAGATATACTCTTAAAACCTAAAATTGTTATTACTGAAATAACTAATAAAAAAAATATTAGTAAAAAACAACTCGAAACCATTATTCAAGCTGATTTAAACAAAAGAGCGAATACGATTATTAAAGACTTGAAACTTGCAAATAGTGATGTTTTAGGGGTCGGACGTTATTTAAAAGAACATAAGCCAGACATATGGAAAAAAGTTAACTGGGAAAAGGAGTATCCACTCATTTCATTCCAAACAAAAGTGAAGGTTAAAATTATCAGCACAGGTTCATTAGGAGAGCTAACTAAGTCGGTTAAATAATTTATATTGTTACGAGCTCCAAAAACAACCGAAGAAGATTAATGGTAAAAAAGCATGAAAATTTATGGGAATTCATGCTTTTCTCTTTGAAGAAGATAAACATCACAAAGATAAGGCACTCATTTTGAATGTCTTTTCTTTGTGATGTTTTCAGGTAAGGATAATTTCCACTTAATGGTAAACTATTCTTCCTAAGTTTTAATGCTATCTTTAATTGTTTTATCCGTACTTTTGTTACAAATCCACTTGATTAATTCTACTGGTTTAACCCATTTTATCCAACTAGCAAAATGTATTCCTCCTTTAGCTAAATGTCTAAAACGCTACTGCCACTAAATTAATTATTTATTCTTTTTCATAAATAGCATTCAATATCAAGTGCCGTTTTTTTCATACCTTTTCTTTATTAGGTGTTTTTCTTTCTACCCACCTTGCACCTACAGCTTCAAAAGGTAATTTGATTAATAATTTGGGCATGTATCGTTCGCGTCCCAAAGGTGTACTAGAGTACAAAACAGAAGTTAGTGTAATAAAAAATGGACTACCGAAGCAGCCCATCGTTGTTCGACTAACGCGCCAGTTAGTTGAATAAGAAATAACAGCCATAACAATTCCTGTTACTTCCACCCTAATAAAATTTCTCCACTATATTTTATTTCTAGTACAAACTTTTTTTCAATACAATATAGGATTTGCTCAACATATTTTAAGTCATTGAAACTCTTAATAATATTATTTATTGGTGTTACTAAAACTGGTGGGGTTCCTGGATATCCTGATGCTTTTTTTAAACTATATACCATGGCATTGTCATATCTTTGCTCACTAATAAACTGTTGAATTTGATGCGAACTCGTAATTTCCAATTTGTTTTTCATAAATTCCCAATCAATTCCACCAATGCCATACGATACTAATGGATAGTCATCTAGTAATTTATCGTAAATACTTTCAC
>NZ_JBALMS010000229.1:0-1431 GCF_036962205.1 Bacillus sp. JJ664
GCCTTATCTCTAGTTACATTACCATAATCGGCCACAATCCCTACTAGTTCTATATCTTTTCTAAAAAGGATATATAACATTGTAAATGCATCATCAATACCTAAATCAGTGAATAGGAGAACTTGTTTAACCATCCGGTTTCCTCCCAACTTCATTTGAAAATGTTTTTAACCTCTTCATATAAATCTCTACTACTTTATGTTTTAATCCAGTTCCTCAGTACAAAAATCAGTTTTCAACCCAAGTAATTCATTTTTCCATTTAGCATGAACTGCACTTTCATTTTTCCAACAAAAAAAGGAAGCAATTAAGCTTCCTTTACACAAATAACTTTAGACTAACTTGAACAATTAATAATACTGAAACTGAGATTAATAAAATTCTCGCAAGTTTAATTGGTACGTATTCTGCAAACCTTAGACCAACTTGATTTCCGATGATGGATGCAGCCGCCATTGTTAAGGCGATTTTCCACTGAAAATGTCCAGTCATATAAAAAATAACAAAGGCTGATAAGCAGCTACCAAAATTTAATACTCTTGCCAATTGAACTGCATTTACATAAGTAAATCCTTTTTTGATAAAATATAAAATTGCAAAGGTAGATGAACCTGGCCCAAAGCCACCATCATAAATACCAATTCCAGTTTGAATGCTTTTATCTACGAATGTTTGATGTTCAAAGTTTTCTTTATTCGCAGTTCCATAGTTCCACTTTTTACTAGCGAACGTTAGCCAGAGTGATCCAGATAATAAAACGATTGCGACAATATTCATTACATGTTCATCTAACATACTTGTAATATAAGCACCAATTCCTCCACCAATGATTGAAACAATTATGAATTGAATGATTAAAGAATACTTGAAATCTTTTTTCCGAAGTGTATAAAGTATACTACTGAATGAACCTAATCCTGAGGCAAACTTATTTGTAGCAATTCCCGTCTGAATCGGAATTCCTAAAAAAATCATCATTGGCAAGGTAATTAATCCTCCACCACCTGCTAAAGTTCCTACTACAGCTGCACCGATTCCTAGAAAAAATAATAAACTTAAATATTCCATTCAACTATCCCCTTTTCTCTCTACCATTACTATACACAATTTCTATGGTAAGTGGGAAAGGAATAACTCCTAAAATGAACGAAATTGTTTCACTAAAAATATTCAATCAGAATTGAGTATTTCTGATTTGTATTAAAAGACTGAAAGATTGTTACTTTTAAATTTTCACATGATGTGGCCAAAAATTGCCTATAACGGAAGATCGGATATGTAGTAAGGATAGAGACCCTGCTAATCAAGCCAGGTTGGCATGTTAAAACCGTGACATCTTATGTAGCAACGAATGTATTATCCACATCCTGTAATCCAGAAAGCTCTGCTCACGGAAGAGGAACATCCTAGATTAACTAACGCATTCTTAAA
>NZ_JBALMS010000230.1:0-1401 GCF_036962205.1 Bacillus sp. JJ664
ATATTATATTTGTTGTATAGAATCTCTTTAAAGACAAGAAAAGTAGGTGAACAAAGTGGGAAAATATCAATTGGATACCAAAGGTCAGTTAGCTGTGTCAAAGTTTCATGAAAAACAGACGCCTGCCAAATTTGATAAAAAGCAGCAACTTGAAAAAATGCGTGCTGAATATTTGAAAAAGAAGCAAAAACAAACAGATAAATAAATTGGCCTTACTTATAATTTTTATTAACAATCGTAACAAAAAAAATTAGCCCTCCAAATAAAAATAGGAGGGTTTTATATTTTTCTAATAAGTTAGTTGAGCGTTGCTAAGTACATTTCTCTTTTTCTTTAAAAGTCTTGTCTATTTTTTATTATTATCTGTTAAAGCTAAATTTTTTCTTTAACTTTTTAGATAAATGTTTTATCACTTTTCACTTCATTTACGATTTGATAAACTAAAACAAAAAGGAGGAGTAACTATGACAAATGAAGATAAAAACAAATTTTTTCAAAAATACCTCAAAAATGCCTCTTCCTATCTTGGAAATAAAGAAAAATCTTCTGAATTACTAAAAAAAGCGATGAATCTAGCACCAAAGAAAAAGGGTGCATTAGGCGATGCGTGGGAAAAAGTTATCCTTTTCATTGATTTATTTAAAGCTTATATTAACGGTAGCTACAGAGACATTTCTACTAAATCAATTTTAACGGTGATCGCAGCATTACTCTATTTCGTCAGTCCGATTGACGCCTTACCGGATTTTATTGTAGGAATGGGACTTTTGGATGATGCAACAATTCTAGCCTTCACATTTAAACAACTAAACACTGACATTGAGAAATTTAAAATTTGGAAAAATAAAAAACAAGAGGAAAATGAACTACTTGATAAAGAAGATTGATCATTTTATAAACAATTAATAAATTATGTCGATAAACGTTATATAACCATCTAGTAAATTTTTTTCTAAGGAAGGATGTATAGCGTGCTATCAATAGGAGATACGGTCTTTATCGAAGAAAAGATCGATGATCAAATAATATATTATAAATCAAGACTTGTAGATATACTTGACCAACAGCTTCATTTAGACATACCAATTAATGAATTGACAGGTAGAAATGCTATATTTACAAGAAATTCAACTTTTAAAACTTTATTTCTAAATAAGAAATTAGAACTTTATACCTGTGACTTAACATATATCCAAACTTTACATGAAACTGTCCCTGTAATGGTTTTTAATAAACCGAATGAAAATGAATTAGTAAAAGAGCAAAGAAGAAGATTCTTTCGTATCCCATCTACTACTGAAATCACAGTACTTTCAATTGATGAAGAGTTTACACCAATCAAATCATTATCACAGGATATAAGTGCTGGAGGAGTTGCGATTCATATTCCAAAATCAATTC
>NZ_JBALMS010000231.1:0-1317 GCF_036962205.1 Bacillus sp. JJ664
ATATGCATTTCTATAAAAGGATAGTAACCCATTCGATAAGACAACGTTTTACAATACTGAAAGAAAATAATGTGGAGAGTTGATTATGAACTGGATGCCGGACCGTAAAGCAAAGAAAGCGATATACAAACAACTTGCTGAATATATAGAAAGAGGAATTGTAGATGGTACATTCCCTTCAGATAAGCCACTGCCTTCTGAAAGACAATTGGCCAAGGAATATAATATTAACCGAAGTACAGTAGTATCTGCATATGATGAACTACAATCTAACGGTCTAATTAAAAGAAATAGAGGTAGTGGTACCACAATAAATAGAGATATTTGGGGGATCACTAAGAAAAGAATTCCAAGTTGGAACAGATACATTGAAGCTGGCTCTTTTTTACCAAATTTGCCTGTTACGAAAAGAATTCGTAAGAAAATGGTCGATCATGAGTTCATTAATTTAGCAAGTGGAGAATTATCTGAAGATCTATTTCCAATGAAAAAATTAAGAGAAATCATTTCTACTAGATCATTTATTGGGGGATTAGGATATGATCATCCACTAGGCTATAGAATACTTAGAGGAACGATTTCAAAACATGTAAAACAATATCGAGGAATTGAAGCTGACCCTGACTCAATTTTAATAACTTCAGGGGCACAACAAGCTTTATATTTGGTTGTTCAGTGCTTATTAAAGCCTGGAGATTCCGTTGCAATTGAAGATCCATCATATGTTTATAATTTACCCATTTTTAAATCTGCGGGTGTAAAAACATATACTTTACCAGTAGACGCAGATGGGATAAATCCTGAAGAGATTATTGAGTTATATAAAAAACATCGAATCAGAATGCTATTTTTTAATCCTTCTTTTCATAATCCTACAGGCTCCTTACTTAGTATAGAGCGCCGCAAAAGAATTTTAGAGATATCTTCTGAATTAGGAATTCCAATAATCGAAGACGATCCATATAGTTTGACATCCTTTAATGGTGAAACAAATTCAACTTTGAAAAATTTAGATTTAAATGGGAATGTACTTTACATTAGTTCATTATCAAAAATTGTAGCGTCTGGATTAAGAATTGGTTGGATTATTGGACCTAGAGCAGTTATCGAAAGGCTTTCAGATGCAAAACAACAAATTGATTTTGGACACGCGGGGTTTACACAATGGATTGCGAATGATTTCTTAGAATCTGAACATTTTCATGCTCATCTTACTTCTTTAGTTAAACAGTTAGAAAAACGAAGAAACCAAATTGTTAAGAGTCTAAATTTATATTTAGGGGAACATGTTGAATACTTAATCCCACAAGGTGGAAT
>NZ_JBALMS010000232.1:0-1067 GCF_036962205.1 Bacillus sp. JJ664
GCACAAAAAAGAACGACGAAATTGTCGATCATGTTATGTAACTAATGCGCCAGTTAGTTGAAGAACGAATATAAAATTATGAAAATCAAAAAAACACCAATACATATGAACAAAATTCTTGTAAACCAATAATCATTAATGAAAGGAAATAGTTCAATTTTATTCTCATTAAACTCTTTATAATATATATAAAATTTCTCAAAATAAAATAAACCAACTCCTAAGAATATAATACCGACTATAAAAACAAAGATAGCTCCTATGACTTCTTTCATATTCAATTCCTTTCTTATTTTAAAACAAAATCAGACAAAAATATTATAAATATAGACACTGTTGTAAAAGTTATCCATCCTCTTTTCTTAGATACTGGTTTCTGGAGGACTTTGATTTTTGATACTAAATAAATAATTAAAGGAATCATAATAATTATAGACATATATTTGAACCAAAAAGAGATTCCTATTTTTTCAAAATAAAAAGAAATCAATGTTAGTACAATTACTATAGCAATACCTTGTGCTACGTTTTCCCATTTATTCATTACTCTAGCCCCCTTTTAACATCAAATGCTCATCATATTTCTATCATAAGGAATATATTTTAATCTACAATGGAAATTTATCCCTTTATCAATATACATTCAATTATCTTACCTTAGAGAGAAATAGAGGATGACCGATTAATGGTCATCCTCTATTTGTTGTTAAACAAAAGCGCCAGTTAGTTGTATAACTAATTTGATATTTTCTTTAATGCTTCAATAATCTTTATGGTACAAAATACAATAGTTGAACATAAAAATATGATAGAAAAAACAAGCATATGCATTGCTGAGTTAAATGCTCCATTTGTCACTGGAGCCTCTCCTCCAGCAAGTAGGCCTCCGACCGCAGAAAATAAAAATCCTAAAATTAAAACAAGAATTGAATATAGAAATTTTTTCAAATTAACCACCTCTATTTAAAAAATTCTACATAAATACATATTTTCCTATTAAAATTAAACTGGCAAATATAAAGATAAAAAAGCAACCAATGGTTGCTTTAATCTTCAACTAACGCGCC
>NZ_JBALMS010000233.1:0-211 GCF_036962205.1 Bacillus sp. JJ664
TGTTAATTCTTATTCTTAAGTTTAAATGTCTAAAAACATAATGCTTTTGATATAAATATAATATTGAATAGCTTACAAATGTTAGCGGTAAAACCAATAAGGTCATTGGTCCTACAATCCAATGGATACCGAAAAAAGCTAAAACTAAGCCTGGTAGCCAACACAATGTATACACCAAATCTAAATATAGCATTAGTAAATTAATCCCAGT
>NZ_JBALMS010000233.1:274-1056 GCF_036962205.1 Bacillus sp. JJ664
GTATATACTTGTGGTTGTTGCCAAGGTTTGATTTCTTTTAATCCTTCAACCATACCTCTTGCCCATCTTGAGCGTTGTTTTGCGAAATGAGCAAGAGTTGTAGGTGCATCTGTAAATGCTACTGCTAAAGGCTCGAAGTACACTTTCCATTCTTTTTGTAATAATCTCCAGGTTAAAACAATATCTTCACCAATTGCATCTGGCCAACCGCCTACTTCTTGTACACATGGGGTTTTATATAAACTAAATGCACCCTGTGCTACTAATGTTCCTTGATATAAGCCTTGCAATCTTTTGATCGAAGCGATTCCTAAAAAATAATCCCATTCCTGAATTTTCGTCCAAATTGTTTCTCGACTATTTCGTACAAGCATTGATCCAGCTACAGCACAAACATCTTCTGGACTACTTTTAATTCTTGAAACTAAATAACGAACTGCTGATGGGTGAATTAATGTATCAGCATCTAATGTAATAACATAAGGCGTTTCCACATATTGTAAACCTGTATTCAAAGCATTAAATTTTCCCGGATTTGGTTCATGTAAAATTGAGATGTTGGCCTTTAATTCCTTTTTTGCTCTTAATACTTCTTCTGTCGTTTGATCTGAAGAGTTATTATTAATGACAATCATTTGTATCTCACCAGTATAATCTTGGTCTGTAACATACTTTAATGTTTGATATATGCCTTTTTCTTCATTATAAGCCGCAATTAGTAAAGTAACTGATTCATTTGGAAACTCATTCTTAAAATTAGGCTGCTTATCTAAAATCAAACT
>NZ_JBALMS010000234.1:0-998 GCF_036962205.1 Bacillus sp. JJ664
TAACAAAAATATCTCGAATTAAAGATTCTTTAATTAATTGTTTTATATCAATTAATTAACTATAAAAAAATTATTAATCATAGGAGTGTATTAAAATGAAAAGCATAACAAAAAAATTAACAGGTTTAGGACTTGCATTATCTTTAGGATTAGGTACTTTAGGAGCTATTTCCGTTCATAATGATGTAGGTAACGCAGCTACTACAAAAACACCAGTAAAGGTAACGACTAATACTCATTCATCAAATGATATATTAACACCAACAAATCATACTTTATTAATGATTGACCATCAGCCACAAATGGCATTTGCGACTAAGTCAACTGATATGACTTTAGTTCGCAATAACGTGGCTGGCTTAGCAGAAGCAGCTAAGCTGTTTAAAGTTCCAGTAGTATTATCTACAGTTGCTTCTAAAACATTTAGTGGTCAAATTTTCCCAGAAATTAAAAAAGTATTCCCAGATCAAAAAATTATTGATCGAACTTCAATGAATGCTTTTGATGATAAAAACTTTGTTGATGCAGTGAAAAAAGCTGGAAACAAAAAATTAGTCGTTGCCGGTCTTTGGACTGAAGTCTGTGTTGTAATGCCAGTTCTTGAAGCACTTGATCAAGGTTATGAAGTTTATGTAGTAACTGATGCTTCAGGTGGTGTGTCAACTGAGGCACATGAAATGGCTATTGAACGTATGATTCAAGCTGGTGCTACTCCAATTACTTGGATGCAATATATGCTTGAATTACAACGTGACTGGGCTAACGGTGAAACATACAATCAAGTTTTAGATATTGCTAAAGAACATGGTGGAGCTTATGGATTAGGTGTTCAATATGCTCAAGATATGTTTGGTGGTCATGAAGGTAAATAATTAGATAAAAAGAAATTTACCATTATGGTTATACCCTTGTTAAGTTGCTACTAAAATATGCAGCCTTTACTCCATTCACTAATGGACTTAGGTTGCATATTTTTTTATTCATTAGACTCTGTTAAA
>NZ_JBALMS010000235.1:0-1947 GCF_036962205.1 Bacillus sp. JJ664
TACATAATAATATTATTTATTAATACTTAGGTAAGGTTAATTGAAACACTCATTCATGATTTGCGATCAATAAAAAAGACAACTAATTAACAATTAATTAGTCGCCTTTTAACGGGATCATTATTATCATTATTGATATTTTCGTATCTTTCTTTAACTTGCTGTTTTCTTAGCTTTTGGCTTTCTCAGCATTCCAATAGTATTCACTCAAAATATCCGAAAGTAAGTCAATTGTACGATATAGTTCAGGTAATGTATTATCAACTCCACCTACTTCAATTAGTAAAGAATTAGGAGATAAATCTTGGTTGTATACTCCATTACCTTGTTTATAGTTCTTACTGTAGATCCCTCTTGATAAACCTTTATTAACTTTCTTAATTTCATTGTTTATTGCTTTTGCGAATTCTAAGTTCTTTTTATAATTTTTGTTTTCAACGCCTACAACAAAGTAGAGTTTTGCGTATTTTTCGCCATCAATATCAATGGTTGTTACTTTTCTTCTTTGATCGTCTCTGTGAATATCAATTAAATAATCTAAATTCTTATCTTGAGCAATTGCTTCTTGCACAACGAGTCTAGACATTTTGTAAGATGATCCCCAAGTCCAATCCCTTTTTGATAATTCATTTCCGATATTTGTTTTATCATCAACAGCACCAATACCTGCAGCTTCCAAGTTCTTCTTTAAACGCTCACCTAGTAAACTAACATTTACTTTAGGTGATGAAGCTTGGTTTGGTGTCTTTGCCCCAGGAATTAGGGGTAAAAATGATTCCCAGCTATGTGAATGATAAATATAAAACACATTTCCATCAGTTGTTTTGCTTGGTGGTTTAGATGGTTTCATCGGTTCATTGACTGGATCTTTAACATCCGGATTCTGATTGATTTCATTAATCGTTAAACTAGATTCTATTGGTAAATTCGTAAAATCTGTACCCTCTCCGGCGACTAATATATTATTTTCAAATTTAGTCATACTTGAAATTTCATGAACTAAAAGACTTTTTGGATCATAAAGTCTGATATTTGTGATGAACGAAAATAAAATATTGCTGATAGGTTGTCCACTCTTTGATAATTCGTTTCCTAATTTGAAATGACCATTTTCATACTCAAATGCTTTGATAAACCCTTCATAGCTCATTTTTTCAAACCATTGATGTATGTAGTATGATTTTGTATTTTTCATTGATGTAACAAAAAGACTTGCGACTAAAAATAATAAGACAATGCCAACAAAGACACTTGCCGTAACTCGTTTCAGGTTAATAGATTTTATATAGATTGCTTGTCTCATTTGATCACCTCTATTAAATGTTATGTACAAGCTCTATTAAATAGAATGAAAATTTCTATAAAAAAGAGGTGTCTTTATAGACACCTTTTTAAAGAATAGACATAGATTAACCTTAGCAGATAAGACTAGACTAAAATACTATCTTTTGCAACCAGAAAAGTTTGTTCTAGGATTTGCGATACAACTGTCTTCAGCTGCACGCAATTGGCGTTCGCAGAAAGAGCTTGGTGATACAGAGTTGTTACGATCTCTATCTCTATCTTTGTGACAGCCACAGTCCTCGTCATTTTTTCTATTGCATGGTTTGCGTACAGTTACCCACTCTCTATCGTCTCTTCTATCATCTCTTACTGGCTCAGTACGTCTGTGATTACAACCACCACAAAATCCCCACATGTAAAAACACCTCTATAATTATTTTATTGTACATACTTAACATACGTAGAGATGGTCGTTTATGAATGTGTACATACCTATATATGAACAAGTTTTTTCGCAAAATAAGGCAAGTTCATTATGAAATGATAAATTAAGAGCAAAACAAACCCTTAAAAGATGCAAAAATTAAGAATGAACACATATTTCGGTACGTGAAATTAATATTAAATGGTTGTATATCTTTAAAATTTTTTTTTGCAAAAAAA
>NZ_JBALMS010000236.1:0-858 GCF_036962205.1 Bacillus sp. JJ664
TATTGAACTAACTGGCGCGTTAGTTTAATATAAAATGTTATATCGGCAAATTTTTTAATATCATCTGAGTTTGTACAAGAATGGTTATTTTCTTAGGGAGAGAGTGAACTTGAAAGAAGCATTAATTGAAATTATCTCAGGAATACTTGCCATCTCAATTTTAGGAGTGGGTACATACGTTAATATATTTTATCTTACAAAGGAAAGGTATGATGATGAAGATCATGTTTTTCATACTCTAGGGGGACTAACACATATATTACCTCAACCATTAGGTTTTTGGATTACAAAAATATTATGGGTAAGTATTAGCATTGGCACGCTTTCAACAGTATTGTATATATCCTTCTTAAAACTAATAAACTATTTTTAAAGGTTTAGGATAAATGTAATTATTTTAAGACTTTTCCTTCTTCAACTAACGGATGCGTTAGTTAAACAATAGGGAGCAGCCATTGGCTGCTTTTTTGTATTTGGCAGAATAAATAATAACAATAAAATGCAAATTTACCTAAATTTTCATAAATCAACTGTTAAGATCGATGTGTTATATTGAATATACTGATAGTAAGTAAAAATATTAAGGGGATTTTTATGAAGTATATTAAAAACAAACAAATTATTATTGGAATAATAATTGCCGTAGTTGTCGCACTAGGATGTCTTTCACCGACAATCATCAAGAAAACAAAACATTCTTTAAAGGTACATAAAATTGAGTCACAAAAGAAATCGTTTCTAGAAGAAATTGAGAAACAGGCAAAAGAAGGTAAAATGATTAAAAGTCCTTTTAAACTTGGAGAATCGTCAGTAAAAGTTACTAAAAAATGGGGAAATGCAGATACATTTGATGAAAAA
>NZ_JBALMS010000236.1:1068-1237 GCF_036962205.1 Bacillus sp. JJ664
TCTATTTCAATTTTGGCATGATGGTGAGTTTTTTAACACAAATAGATATACTATCATTCCAAAAGATTCTAAAAAAGCAATTGAAGAAGTAAGGGAAATCGTAAGTCGAGCAAAAGATGGGAAAGTTGTAGATGTAGATATTCCTCTAGGTGCATCAATTGAAGATGCA
>NZ_JBALMS010000237.1:0-1140 GCF_036962205.1 Bacillus sp. JJ664
ATCCTATTCAGCACTCTCTAATATTGCTTATACCGGTGCAGACTTAATTGCCCGCTCTAGCATTATTATCGGTGCATATATAAACCCTACATTCATGAGTATTTATATAGGATTCATCGTAATGTTTGGAACTTCCTTAGTTTATTTGGGATTATTTGTTAAGGGGTATTATATAAAGAAGGAAGAATATAAACTTTCAACTTAATCAAAGTAAGCAGATGTTATGAATAAAAAATTTACCCATCAAAATTTTCACAGATACATCTTTTGATAATTTGAAGTAATATGGAATGTTTTAGTAAAATGTATTAAATATACTAATGACCTTTTTAGGGGTGTGCAAATGGACAGTAAAAAACTAGCTGGTGAAAAGGCGGTTGAATTTGTTGAGGATGGAATGATTGTTGGGCTAGGAACTGGTTCAACTGTATATTGGACTATTTTAAAACTAGCTGAACGAATGAAAGAAGGCTTAAAAATACAAGGAGTACCTACTTCAAAAGATACAGAACAACTAGCCATTAAATTAGGAATTCCATTAGTGGATCCTTCTGAGTTAAGTAAAGTGGATTTAGCAATAGATGGTGCTGATGAAGTGAGTCCTAGTTTAGCGTTGATCAAAGGTGGCGGTGGAGCGTTATTACGAGAAAAAATGATTGCCTCCATTTCTGAAAAATTTATTATTGTTGCAGATGAATCAAAGTTTGTTCAGACACTTGGTAAATTCCCTTTACCGATAGAAGTCATACCATTTGGATGGGAAGTGACAAAGAATCAGATTGAAAAAATAGGTCCAATTAATCCAACTCTACGGCTGAAAAACAATACACCTTTTATTACAGATAATGGAAATTATATTTTAGATTGCTATATGAAAAGCATTGAAAAACCAGAAGAGTTAACAATTCGCTTAAATATGATTCCTGGTGTGGTCGAGAATGGTCTTTTTGTGAATATGTGTGAGGCCGCTATTATTGCTAGAAACGATAACACAATCGAGATTAAATATGGTGCTAGAAAATAATATGATAGTTAGATCAACTTGCTTCTAAGGAAATAGTAAAGGGTAGACAAATTCTATGTCTGCTCTTTTTACTTTTCCTTTATTCAAACATTCCAAGTGACTGAAAGAGTAATTTA
>NZ_JBALMS010000238.1:0-226 GCF_036962205.1 Bacillus sp. JJ664
ACAAATAATATTGAATTTAGTAGATATGATATTAGTAACAATAGTGATTACAAGAACTTCCTTGGAACAATAAAAAGTTTGCAAAATAAAATTCCACTAAATGCGCAACAAAATTTATTAGAACATTGGGAATTTATATATGAGAGAACTCTTGGATGTGTAGGACTTTTAAAAGACTGGTTTGCTAGGTCGTTAATTATAGCATTGGAAGAAAAGTGTAATTCAA
>NZ_JBALMS010000238.1:432-1657 GCF_036962205.1 Bacillus sp. JJ664
ATAAAAATAAAAGAGTCGGTGAAAGAAATCCAGACAGAGATAAAGTAGGAATGTAATTTTCCTTAATAATTCTTATATGGCTTAAAAAGATGAAAAGTAAAATAGAAACTTTAGAAAAGGATTTTGAAGGTATTCAAAATCCTTCTAATTTATATACTAAAAGAAGTAGATTATATAATATAGAACCTATAAATGTAGGTAATTTAATGGTTGAAAGCCTAACTAGCTATTTGTCACGATTAGCTATTGCTCATTGTGTTTACATTAGTGACTTATTTTTTGGGGAAATTGAACCATTATTTCAACAAAAAAGAACTAAAGAATATAGAGTAAACAAATTAAATAGTATAAATGGATATAATTATTTAGCAAAAGAATGTGTTCGAGCAATAGAACTTCTTACACATCGCAATGATATAAAATATTTAACACTATTACATTTTGAAGGAATAATTTCTGGAGGAAATAAGGAATTTATTTCTACATATAAAAAATTTTGCCCAATGTGTTTGTATGATTTTAAATTAAATGAAACGAAAATTTATGAACCTTTATTATGGCAAATAAAAGGTGTTAACACTTGTCCCATCCATTTAATTAAATTAATAGATAAGTGCGGGAAATGTAAAAAGCAATCAAAAGTTATTTTTTTTAAAAGTAGGCCAGGTTATTGTCAACATTGTAATGAGTGGCTTGGAAACGATAATGAAATTGAAAATGCAACTTTATCAATGTACGATAAGGCTTTTAAAGACTTATTAGAAAATATATTGATATTGCCTAAATATAATAGGGAAGAAATTCGTAAGAGTTTAATCAGTTTAGTAAATTCTTATGATAGTTTTAAAAAATTTTCGCTAGATATATTAGGAAAAGAATCCAGCAGTCTTCCATCGTCATGGATAAATAATGCTATATATCCTGAATTTGAAACATTGTTACAAATTAGTACCAAATTGAATAGTAGTTTACTAGATTTTATAGATAAAGATCAATCAAGGCATATTATTAAAAATGTTGAAGGAATTAAGAAAAGTAAACAATATTTAATAGTAGAAAAGATATTAGAAGAAATACAAAAAACTAATAAAGAATTTTTTTCATTTGAATGTTTACTACGGAAAACAAATGTAAATAAAGAGTATTTAATTAGAAATTTTGCTATAAAAATTTCTCAAAAATAATTAAGTAGAATAGTAGACAAGCAAACTATGAGTAATCGTGT
>NZ_JBALMS010000239.1:0-915 GCF_036962205.1 Bacillus sp. JJ664
CAAGTTCTTTTGCAATTTTTGAAACAATGCTCCAGTAGTTCGTTTTACTATCTAGAAAAAATAAACCTCGTTCTTTGCAAACTGACAATACGATTCGCATTACTCGCTCATCAGAAGTTGCCTTTGAACCCATATGATTATTCATCCCAATTGCATAAGGAACGTCATCAATTGCTGCAACAACCCTTCTACGAATTTCTAAGTCACTTAAGTTTGAGGTAATTGCATTTGGACCAAGCCAGCTTGCCATACCTGTTCTTGGTTCCATAGGTAAATGAACAATTACTTCATAACCTCTAGAATGAGCGGTTGAAGCATCCTTCTGAGTTGAAGGTAAAAATGGCATAACTGCAACAGTTAATGGGATAGGCAGAGAAAGCATCTGTTCAGTCCCCTTCATATTATTTCCAAAATCATCAATTACAATGGCAACCTTATGATTAGGTTCCGCATATACACAAGAACAAGCAGTAGTAAAAACTACTACTAAAGTAAATAATGAAGTAATCCAATGCCTCATAAGTTTATCTCCTTTATCATGAATGAAAATGTAATACTATTTTCTGTGTTTAATGATAAATTAACCGTATGTAATTCAATAAATAACCACTTAGATTAGATAAAAATAAAAACCATTAAAACAAATTACATGCCTATTACTAAGAATACTATTGACTATTAAAATTTGAATAATAAGGCGTAATTAAACTTCTCTTCTCATATTTCTGATTTTCCACTTTTTCCACTTCATTAGTAGCTATTTACTCTTTAAAAAATTAATATTTTTTTTGTGAAATAAGTAATAATATAATAAAAATACCGTCATATACATAATTTGACATGTCAAATTTATGTAGTTTACATTGGCAGAACGAATGAAAGAACTACACGTTCGTAAAAATTTACATTTAAGGG
>NZ_JBALMS010000239.1:965-1982 GCF_036962205.1 Bacillus sp. JJ664
AAAATTTACATTTAAGGGAGATCTCGTTGGTGAAAATCTCAAAGAATGTAAAACATTTTTATAATTCAATTTTTGTAAACATATCAGAAATAAAAGGTAAGTTAATTCCAAATAATAAACTAAAGAAATGGGTAAGTTATGGAGATAGTATTACTGCAACGAATGGATGGCAACCAGAGGTTTCTAAAGAGTTGTGTTTAAACCATATTAAAAGAGGTATTGGTGGAACCACAATAGCAGAAAATGGCTCGATTGCTTGGATAGATGCAGAAGGGAATTTTAAAGCGAGACCACCACGCCAAAAGCAACCTAAAGGTACAATAGAAATTTCATCAAGTATGTGTAATATTGAAAGAATTAATGCAATGATTCCACTCGATACAGAAATATTGACAATTATGGGCGGAACAAATGATTATGGAACAAGTATTCCATTGGGAGATGGCTTCCCGTCAAACGAAAACCCAAATTTTGTAGAAACTACATTTATGGGTGGTTTATGTTCAATGATTGAAAATATCCAATCTAGAGTACCTTACTGCAGGATAATACTTATGACACCTATTCCAAGATATCACAATGGATTATATGAACAGAGAAACAAAGCAGGGTTATTAACATCTGATTACGCAAAGGTAATACAGAAGGTAGCAGCATTTTATGCACTTCCATGTCTTGACCTTAATTCAATGGTTGGATGGAATAAACTCAATGGTAGTTTTTATTTAAAAGATGNNAGTTAGATGTAACCTGCCTAAGTTTAATAATTTTAACAACAGATCCGCTACATTTTACGCTCAATTTTAGTGATTTACGAATAATTAATTCGAAAGTTTACTATTTTATACAAATGAACCGCAGTTATAGAAACAAAAAAAGACCCACAAAAAGTCGATCATGTTGTTTTTGCGTGCTTTAGTTGAATATGAGAAGTTAAAGTTCTTCATTAACGAAAGATCTTAAATGTTCCAAAACTATAAAGACCAGTTTCTATTAAATGAACTGGTCTTTATCTTA
>NZ_JBALMS010000240.1:0-1997 GCF_036962205.1 Bacillus sp. JJ664
CTATACAATAGTGAAAGATTCTTCACTTTGAATTAAAGTTATTTATTAAATTATTAAGAAGTCACATAATTAATTACGATTAGTACTATAAAAACCGTACTATATAAACCAACTTTTTGAATTCTAGTACTTTTTTCAAACCATTTCCATCTTTTGCTTTCAAGATGAAACATTGAATAATCTATAACACTTAACAATATAGCCCCAATTGCAAACCAAGTTATATTTGACATCACATTCTCCCCAAAAATTATATATCAATATACTTCTTCAATAATTTTCCATTTCCTTCTTACTAATATTTGAATTTTGTATGTTTAAGAAGCAGAAACTAAAAATCCTTTGGTAAAAATATAAAAAGCCAAGGCAGTATGAAACTCCCTCGGCTTACATTCAAGTTATTCTATCTCATGAATTACTATTATTAGTCTTATATATCTTCTAACATGTTTTGTCCTTCTTTATTTTCATTAAAGGTGAGAACTTCATGAACTGGCTGATAGGATTCGCCGTAAAAATGTGTATCTCTATATGTGTGAATCATGTTGTATGTCTTTTTCATGGCTTTATAGATGAGATCTTCACTCTCATTATTAGGAGACCAATATAAGATTTCCATTGAATTTATTTCTTGCGTTGCGAGTGATCGTCTACTATAACCGATTGATTGGGCATGCTCAAATCCTTCTCTTTTATAAAAGCGCAGTCTTTTTTCTGTATCAGTATCATCATAATTAACCGGCTCGACCTCTAAAATGATCGGTTTGCCTTTCTTCTTTAGCTGATCAAGCAGTTTATAACCCAAACCCTGTCCGCGTGCATCCTTCGAAACAAATAAATAATCAATAAATACAAAATCATCCAGTTCAGCATACATTAGAACATGGTGAGGTCCCTCATCCTTATGGTAAATATCTGACCGCTCTTTTAATAAAGTCTCCATATGCTCCCTTGATTTCATTTCTTCTATAGGAAAATATTGATTTAGTTTTTCATACCAATGCATTTATTTTCTCCCTTTCTGCCTGTTAAACGATAGTGATATGCTATGGACAAGAATTAATGTAAGATTGCCATGAATTCAACCTTCAAATGAAGTATTTGAAGTATTTACCATTTTCATACACGAAAGTTCTAATGCAAAAGGTCTTTTCGTTTAGTGACAGAGACATTGTCTATACATTTTTTTCTATGAAAAGTGCCATTCCCAAAAGTACTCACCTGAAGTTTTCTTTAAACACCCGCTTTCACTTTCTGATAGAACACTCGTAAACATGAAATGATGCGCCTACACCATATCCATTTTCCACCTCGTGGATTACAACTTTTTGAAGTCCATTATTACTTAATATATTTTCAAACTCGCTATTTTCATATAGACGCATTGGAAAGTCCATTATTTCAGTTTTCATAACCTCATTGTCTTGAATCAATTCATATTTTAACTTCGTATGTAACATATTATTTTCTGAATCGAAGTGGACTTTTTTAGATTCAACAATTTTCTCATCAATAAATTGGACGCAATTTGTTTGAACCCAATTTGAAATTTCTATTGGATCACTTTTTTTGGTTATAATCGTTAATAGTATTTTCCCATCTTCCATTAACATCGATTTCAGATTGTCTAAACTCAAGTCTACTAAGTCTTCTGGCAATAGAGAAAATGAGCCAAATGGAATGATAATTAAATCATATTTTTTATCAGTTTTGTAATCTTCAATTTTATGATTAAAAATAGTTGGATGCAGATTTAACTTATCACATTTTTCTTTACACAATTTCAACATATCGTCCGAAATATCGAATCCTTCAATATCAATCCCTTCTTGCATAAATGGAATTAGCATTCTACCATTTCCACACATTGGTTCAAGTACTCTCATGTTTTTGTCTTTTACAAAAGAAAGGAAAAATTCGAGTTCTATACCTTCAGCAATCGACTTGTTACTCTCATAAATCCTCGTACATAGTTCACCGTAATATTCCATACTTAC
>NZ_JBALMS010000241.1:0-1432 GCF_036962205.1 Bacillus sp. JJ664
CAACTAACTGGCGCGTTAGTTGAAGATCGAGAGCAGCCTTTGGCTGCTTTTTATTTATGAATTTGGCAGTATAGTTGCATTAGATACTGCTTTTTTAATTTTAAAAAGAGGTTTTTTCTAGTATGTTAAGAATTTATTATCTAATAATTATTGTAAAATATATTCAAAAGGAGAACCTTATATTTTGAGACTATATCAAAATTTTGATTATACATTGAATAAGCATGATAAAATGGAACTTATTTTTGAGAATATAGAAAAAGTATTAATCAAAAACAGAAAACAAGATAAGCATAATTACTTCTTTTTCTCAGATTTTACACTAAAAGGACATGTGTCTTCTGTTCAAAGGATAGTTAAAAAATTTCCAGAACTAGCAAAGTTTGAAATTGAATTAGAACAAGACTATGCAGGTGAAATTCTCAAGTATAAAGCACTTACAAATCTACCATCGAACTTTAGTTATTATGACCATCGTTATTATAAGGCTGATGTATTTGATAATGTTAGCTTTGAAGTACTAAAAGAAATAGCTTATGGAATTCCAAGATCTTTTCCTTGTCACAAAGCTTTATTTTTATTTAGCGGAATTGATTGGTCCTATAAAAATGAGGAAGAAACTTTGGATGGAAATTCAGTCATGTTAATTAACGATTGGTGGACACCGAAACGTTCTATCTTATTAAAAGCCAAAGTTTCTATGGAAGTCCCAGATGAAAAGTGTTCAAAACTAAAATCATTGCCTAAAGAAATTGAAGAAGCAATAAGTAGTATTGGCCGAATTAAGAGAAATTCGCTCGAATGTGTCTTTAGTTTAGAAGAAAAAAGAAAGATTGATGAAATTTATGAAAAATGTAAACAGCTACTAGACACAAAATACAAAAGGAGTGAAATACTAGATTTAATTTCATTTCCTTTCGATTTAAGTGAAGAAAAATTTAGCACAGGTGCATTTAACATTCCAAGAAAAAAAACAATATCTAAAATTGTAAAAAAACTTGGATATAACCATTTACCTAAAGAAGGAAGTTCAGGTTTTCTTGTGTATGGAAAGTTAACTGAAAACAACAATAGGATTATTCTTGAATTTGACTCTGGTAGTACATTTTATAATTTACGTTGCAACGTGATTATACAAGGACCAGGTTGGGAACATTCTTTTATGGAATTACCTTGTATAAAAAATTCATATGGAGACTTTTTTCCAATCTCAGATGAAAATTCACTAGAAAAAGTAGTTAGTAACTTTGGTGTAGTAGTTGATTTATTAGAGAATAAATGTTTTATAGATCTTGAAAAATTACATGGACCTGCACCTAAATGGTTTCAATATTAATTAGAGTAAGAGTTGTTTTTCTTATGCAACTAACTGGCGCGATAGTTACATAATATATAGTACAAAAATTGAGGTAATTGTGTGGTAAACAATTTG
>NZ_JBALMS010000242.1:0-221 GCF_036962205.1 Bacillus sp. JJ664
ACAATATGATGCAGTATTGATGGGGACAAAAACATATGAGTTTGGATTTCAATTCGGTGCGAAACCTGGAGAACCTGGCTATAAGGGATTAAAGCATTATATTTTCTCAAATTCCTTACAGTTTGAATCAAATGATGAGGTAGAATTAGTCAAAGGAGACGCTATTTCTTTTATTGAAAATTTAAAACAGCAAAAAAGCGGGAAATTGTGGCTATGTGGTG
>NZ_JBALMS010000242.1:267-609 GCF_036962205.1 Bacillus sp. JJ664
AGGAGAATTAGCAGGTTCATTGCTAAAACATAAACTCATTGACCAATTAGTACTGAAAATTAATCCTATCGTAGTAGGGGATGGTACATTACTTTTTGGCAGTGAAAAGGCTAGTCTTAAACTAGATTTAAAGGAAATGAAACTATATCCAAACGGAGTGATGAAATCTACTTACAATATTCAATATGTGTAGGAAATCTCTTTTTTTCTGATTTGAAGACATAAATATGGTAGTTAGTAATTTTGTAAAACGAAAAAGCAGTTATATTCTATGTAAGCTGTTGAAAGATAAAGATCTAATTGGTAAATTTTGAGGTGGATGAATGGAAAATAAAGTTATCT
>NZ_JBALMS010000242.1:694-984 GCF_036962205.1 Bacillus sp. JJ664
ATTTGAATTATATTTCATCTATTAATCACCCAGCTATGTATAAGGTTTCTAAAATGACTGCAAATGAAGCATTTTATTTAAGGGATATTAATGAACAATTAAAAGTATACACTCAATCATTTATAGAAGATTTTCAGTTTGTTATAAATGATATTTCAAATATAAATACAAAGTCGATAGTTGTAGAAGGTAATCAGCTATTACCATCGTTGGTTTATCCTTATTTAGGAACAAATCATAAAGCAATTTGGATAATCCCTACAGAAAATTTTCAAAAAGAGTTTTATAAA
>NZ_JBALMS010000243.1:0-395 GCF_036962205.1 Bacillus sp. JJ664
AATTTTAATTCCTCATGAGTTAAAACATAAAAATCTTCTTTATAATTATAATCTTTCTCAGCAAATGAATGAACAAATACCCAAAAATCAGGAGTAGAAAAACTATAATCATAGTATTTCTGAAAAAACCTTGTAGGAAATGTCAATTCTTTAGAGGTTTTTACTTGTATAGTAATACTTCTATTATTTCCCACCGCAACAATATCAAAAGTTTTCTTGTTACCTTTTGTAAGGTAAGAATCGATGCCAATTCTAGCAAGCTTTGAAACTGTGCCATATTCTCCGGTCTTACCTAGAAAGAAGGCTTTTTCCTTTGCTAATTTACTACCTTTTTGGAATATATCATTGGGTTTTTGTTTTTTAGGCATATATTACCTCCTAATTACTATTTTAGT
>NZ_JBALMS010000243.1:415-1065 GCF_036962205.1 Bacillus sp. JJ664
ATAGAAATTCATGGAAAGGCTCTAAACAGCGGTTAGTGTACATTAGCCGAGTGATGCGTAAATTTATGAGGAAATATGAGCAAATGAAGAAAGAACGCTTTTAACACAAAAATAAATAGAGCATTACTATTTTCTTGATCAATCAGCAATGCGATTATCACGCTCACATATTAATAAAATACTTAAAGAACACTGTGACAATGTTGGTGTTAGAAAAGAAGTTCGATGTTCACCTCACGATTGTCGTCATTACTTTGCACAAAAGCAGTTAAGAAATGGGATGATAGACATTTATAGTTTAAGTAGGTTAATGGGGGCATTTTGATACGCAAATACGTCCAAATATCTAAGAGGATTACTACATAAAGATATTTTGAATATTGGTCGGATGAATAATCCTTTAAAAGAAATTAAGTTTATAAAGAGATAACCTAAATGTACAAAGGTAATAAATTCATTAAACAAGTCAAACTAAGCTAGATCATAGCTTTCCTATCATAAACAATTTAATAATCTAATCTATTCTATCGATACAACTAGGTATGATAGGGGAGTTAATTAGTATACCAAAGTAATTTTAATTAAATATAAATGTATTTATACGTTAGTGAGAATGGAACTACTTATTTCTAGTTCTTTTTTATTTTTTT
>NZ_JBALMS010000244.1:0-1007 GCF_036962205.1 Bacillus sp. JJ664
TAATTAAAGTGTAACATACATACCTCTATTTACAATTCAAATTATCATTTCTATTGTATTTTGTATTCATTTTTATATTGAGTACTTCCTTAATCCTCAAAAACTCACATTAGTAATTCAACCTGACAAAGCGTAAAATAAGAATATAAATTCATAAAGGACTGATGAAGATGGAATTATTGGGAATACATCATGTATCATTACTTACTGGAAAAGCAGAAAAAAACTTTGAATTTTATACAAAAGTTTTAGGTATGAGACTTGTTAAAAAGACTGTAAATCAAGATAATACTTCTAGCTATCACTTGTTTTATGGAGACGCCAAAGGAAATCCTGGGACAGAAATAACTTTTTTTGACATTCCTGGATTAGGTAATACATATCATGGTCATTCTAGTATTTCTACAACATCATTACGAGTACAGTCAACAGAATCATTACATTATTGGAAGTGTCGATTTAATCAGTTAGGGATTCGTCATGAAGAAATCAGTAAAAGAGCGAATCGTGATACATTAGCCTTTCAAGATTATGAAGGAACTCGACTAATTTTAGTAGCGGATAATGGAGAGTCAGGTGTCCCAGCGGGGATTCCTTGGAATCAGACAGATATTCCGATCGAACATGGGATAGTAGGATTAGGACCTGTTACCTTAACAGTCAAGGATGCTGCACCTACATTAAAGACCTTAACAGAAGTTTTAGGTTTCAGACATATTGGCACATATCCATCTCCTTCTGAAAATCAACCTAATATTGAAGTATTGGCTACTGGAATAGGTGGTTCTGGCGCAGAAGTACATGTTGAAATTCGATCAGATTTACCTAGAGAAAGACCTGGACGTGGAAGTGTTCATCATGTTGCGTTTCGTGTGCCAAATGAAGAAGAATTTAATAAGTGGGCTGAAAAGATTACATCATTAGGTTACATAAATTCAGGAAAAGTTGAAAGATATTACTTTAAAGCACTGTATTTTAGAGAACCAAATCATATTTTATTTGAATTA